>NC_012881.1:0-62500 GCF_000023445.1 Maridesulfovibrio salexigens DSM 2638
ATTTTTTTTAGTTCTCTGAAATAGTTAATTAATTTTAAATTTGCAGGTAATAATCAGCTGATATTCTAATTTTAACGAATCATTTTTATCGTCACTTTTCTTGATTTAAAGTTTTTTTCAGACTAGCTTTGGCTCTGTTGTTTTTGTGTCAACTTAGTTGAGATGTTTCACGTGAAACATGAAAATTGAAATCTCATTAATAAGGTGGTTTCAAGTGGCAAAGAGAATTGTTGTAGCCAACCAGAAGGGTGGAGTAGGCAAAACCACTACCTCCATCAATCTTTCCGCTTCCCTTGCTGTGATGGAAAAGAAGGTTCTGCTTGTTGATTGTGACCCACAGGGAAACGGCTCAAGTGGACTCGGCTTTTATCCCGGTGACTCAAGAGAAAATGTTTACTCTGTCCTTTTTGAGCCCGAGCGCGCAAGAGACGCAATATATCAAACTGATATCCCCTATCTTTCACTTATGCCTGCAAGTCAGGATTTGGTCGGTGCAGAGATTGAGTTGATCGACAAGATGGGGCGTGAATATTACCTGAAGGATCTAGTTGAGACGGTAGATGATGAATATGACTATATCATATTTGATTGTCCGCCTTCATTGGGACTGCTGACCGTAAACGCCCTTTGCGCGGCGAAGGAACTTTTGGTCCCGCTCCAGACGGAGTACTATGCTCTTGAAGGTGTGGCTCAGCTCT
This sequence comes from Maridesulfovibrio salexigens DSM 2638, assembly GCF_000023445.1. GTDB lineage: Bacteria > Desulfobacterota > Desulfovibrionia > Desulfovibrionales > Desulfovibrionaceae > Maridesulfovibrio > Maridesulfovibrio salexigens. Next base: position 699 of record NC_012881.1, read on the forward strand.
TGATGACTTTTGAGCTGGTGAAGAAAAGATTGAATCCTGATCTTTCTGTGCTGGGCGTAGTTCTGACTATGTATGACAAGCGCAACAGGCTTGCACGTCAGGTAAAAAATGAAGTGCGTAAAGCTTTTCCGGATAGTCTTTTTGAAACAATCGTTCCTCGAAATGTGCGTCTTTCTGAAGCACCGAGTTTCGGAAAGCCTGCGATATCCTATGATGCAAAATCAAACGGAGCCTTGGCCTACATCAGTCTGGCACAGGAAGTAGTTAAGCGTCATAGCTAAGATTAGTTAATAAAAAAGGCCGACATTCCTGTCGGCCTTTGATTGTGCTAGCTTAGTGAAGCGATTAATAGCGTGCTTCGAAATTCGTATTTTTCTTTTCGACGTAGGGTGTGCATTCGACGGTAATTTCATCTTTGAAGTGCTTTTTGACAATGCGGGCATTGCACTGGGTGCATTTAAATGAAACAAGCCCGCCGAGGTTACAGGACATAAGCCTGAACTTGCGGGGATCATCCTTTTCCCAGTCTTCAGATTTGTTACCGCAAAGTTCACAGTGCACATCGGTATCAACAGGGTAGGGGAAGTCCCAGTACTCTTTCAAAGTTTCCCACTCGCCGATGGGTTCCGGACGTTCCGGCGGAGTCTCCTGCGGGAGAAGGTCTTTAATCATTGGTTTGACCTTGGCCCAAAGATCTGCAGTGAGCAAGGCGCCGATCAGGTTGCCGTTTTTATCGAAAAGTTCTGTAAGATTGTCATCGTGTTTAGACATGTAGCCTCCGACGTCATTGTTATTGATGAGTTCGGGATACAATAATCACGGTTTCAATCAAGTCAAAGGAAATATTATCAGGCCCGTTCAGCGAGGCCGAAAACATAAGGAGAATATCCATGGCAGGTGTCACTGGTGGTTTAGGAAGGGGACTTGATGCCCTTCTAGGTGGCGGCAAGGGTGTTGCTGAAGAGTCTTCTTCCGATCTTTCAATAGATGCCCGGAAGATTGATATTGATATGATCGTTGCCAACCCAAACCAGCCGCGTAAGGAGTTCTCTCCTGAAGCTCTGAAGGATCTTTCTGAATCCATTCGCGCAAAGGGTGTCTTGCAGCCTATTCTGGTCCGTCCTGTTGCAGGTCGTAAAGATCGTTTCGAGCTGGTTGCAGGTGAGCGTCGCCTGCGTGCATCCAAGCTTGCAGGGCTGGGTGAAATTCCGGCGTTGGTTAAGGAAATGACCGACCTTGAAAGTATGGCCATTGCCCTGATCGAAAACCTGCAGCGTGAGGATTTGAATCCCATTGAAGAAGCTAAGGGTTATCAGGAACTGATCACCAAGTTCGGCCTTAGTCAGGAACAATTGTCTGGACAGGTTGGTAAAAGCCGTTCCGCTCTTTCGAACTCCATGAGGCTGCTGACCCTTTCGGAACCTGTGCAGAACGCTATTGGTGACGGTAAAATTTCTGCCGGTCACGGACGTGCTCTGATGGCAATTGGTGATGATGATGCTCGTGATGAACTCTTTGAAAGACTTATGAGCAGCGGTATGTCAGTGCGTCAATGTGAAGGTGCTGCTACATATTTTAAGGAACACGGCGAACTTCCCGAAGGCGAGGTGGTTGCAAAGCCTAAGTCCAAAAAAAGCAAAAACACGGAACCCAAAAAAGTTGATGAAAACCTTGAGCGGATCAAAGGTCGACTTGAATCCGCCCTTGAAACCAAGGTCCGATTCAGCGGTTCCCCCAAGAAAGGTAAGATGACTATCAGCTACGCCAACGAAGAAGAGCTTGAGCGTCTGGTGGCTATCCTTGAACTTCGTTCTTAAAGGAAAAAATAAGAATGGATAATAAAATCTTAAGTGTCCTCCCGGAATTGAAAGACCGTAAGGTTCTCATCATCGGTGATGTGATGCTTGATCATTATGTGATTGGTTCGGTTGAACGCATTTCCCCGGAAGCTCCGGTTCCTGTTGTACAGGTTACCGAAGAAAAATATTTGCTTGGTGGGGCTGGAAACGTGGCCCGCAATATTGCTGCCCTTGGCGGGGAGCCGCATCTGACCGGATTTGTCGGTCACGATGGAGAAGGGGAGGTTTTCGAAAGGCTTTGTTCAGAGTCGGGTATTCCGTATTCCCTGTATGAAGCTGATGATCGCCCGACCACCAAGAAGACTCGAGTCATGGCACATAATCAGCAAATGGTTCGTGTCGACCGGGAAAAGACAGTCGATTTTGCTGATTCTCTTATGGATCAGCTCTTTGCATTTCTTGAACGGGAAATTTGTGATTACAAGGTGGTCATCCTTTCTGACTATGGAAAGGGACTCTTGTCCGATTCTTTTTTTGAAAGGTTCTGGAAACTTCTGGAAGAGAAGAATCACAAGCCGCACATTCTGGTTGATCCCAAGACTGTTAACTACGATCGCTACAAATCTGTCAGTATGCTTACACCCAACTCCAAGGAAGCTGGAGAGGGGGCCAACATGCAGGTCAAAACCCGTGAAGATGTGCTTGAAGCCGGACGCAGGCTCTTTGACCGTATCGATCCCACTCACCTGCTGATCACCCTTGGTGGGGACGGCATGGCTCTCTTTGAATCAAGAGATGTAGTTAAGCATGTGCCCACATTTGCCCGCAAGGTGTTTGATGTTACAGGCGCAGGTGACACGGTTATTGCGACTTTGGGACTTGGACTTGCCGCAGGCCTCGATCCGCTGACTTCGGCTGTACTGGCTAACTATGCGGCCGGTATTGTTGTCGGGCAGGTAGGCGCTGCAACAGCTTCTGTGGATGAATTGGCTGAGGCGGTACGCAACTGGCCCAAGCCGGAAGTGAATATCTGGAACGGGTAATATTTGTATAATTTCATACTAGATTAAAATAGTGTATGCTATTCAGTCTGGATAAATATTTGTAGTAAAGCTGATTCGGGGGGAAGTCTTGAATACACAGGTTAACAGACTAAAGAAGTTGATTCAGGCCAACGAGGTCTTGGCCAATATTGAGTCGTTGGTTGATCTGCTGCCTCAATTGCTGAGGCTGGCTCAGGATGTGACAGGTGCGGAAGCTTCTTCAATCTTGCTTTACAATGAAAAAAAGAATGTCCTTGAATTCGCTTGGGCCATGAACGATGTGCTCGGTGATAAGGCGATGAAGAATCTGAAAACCGGATTTGAATTACCTATGGGGCAGGGCATTGCCGGATGGGTTGCTGATCATCGCGAAGCTCTGAATGTTCTTGATGCCCAGAACGATGAGCGCTTCTCAAAGGCGGCGGATAAAAAATCCGGGTTTGTGACCAAGTGTATTCTCTGTACCCCCATTATTCATCAGGGAAAGCTCTTGGGAGTCGTTCAGGTTCTCAATTCCATTGATAAGGAATGTTTCGGTAAAGAAGACGAAGAACTCCTTGAGAGCTTCGGACATCTGGCCGGGGTTGCCCTTGTCCGTTCAGAACTTATGCTGCAACGCCTGAATCAGCAAAAGTTTGAAACTCAGCTGGAAGCCGCTGCACGTATTCAGAAACAGTTTAATCCCCGTCAGCCTGAACTGGAAGGTGATAACCTCATCTGGGGCAGTTCCGTTCCGGCTCAATTTGTTGGTGGGGATTTATACGATTTTATACCCAATTCCGACGGAAGCTGGTATATTTATGTAGCCGATGTTTCCGGCAAGGGGCTGCCTGCTGCTTTGATCATGTCAGCATTGTGGACTCGAATCAGAGCAGAGGCGCTGGGCGAAAGGACTCCCGGTGAAATGCTCAAGGCAGTCAATGTGGGGGCTTATGAATTCATGAGTGGTGAAGTTTTCGCCACAATGGTTCTCTTGCGTTACTTTCCGGAAAGTGGAAAGTGCGAATTTGCTTTGGCAGGACATCCTTCTCCCTTACTGGTGGCTGATGGCAAAGTGGAATCCCTCGAAAGACCTTTCGGATTACCTGTAGGAATTTTAGAGGATGGAGATTTTGGTACCAGCGAGTTTGTGCTTAACAAAGGGGAGTCGTTGATCATCGTTACTGATGGTGTTGATGAAGCCCGGGCCGGAAATGGTGATTTTTTCGGTGAAGAGCGTATGGAAGAAACTCTCAGGCAGGGTGGAACTCCGGGAGCCGGGGAAAAGCTTCTTAAGGCTGTAGCCGATTGGAGAGGGGAGACCCCTCCTAATGACGATACTACTGTGGTTGAAATATATAGGGCTTAATGCTGTCTGACTGGCAGTAAGGAGATATTTATGGGTGCAGGCTGGAAAATGGAATCTTCGTTGGAAGAGGTCCTGATTAAAATCAGCGGTGAAGTCGATTTTACAGGGACTCCTGATCTCCGGGAGAAAATGCATGCTTTTGTTAAGCAGACTTCCGGTGAAGTGCGGGTGGATTTGTCTGAACTTGAGTATCTGGACAGTTCCGGTTTGGCTTCATTGATTGAATTGCGGAGGATACTGAATAAGGACAGCCGCAGTGTTAAGATCATTGCTGTTACGGATCAGGTGGACAGGCTCTTGAATCTTACGCAGGTAAAGTCGCTGTTCGGGATGGACTAAGCGGCTATTCCGGCATGGCAGGAAAGGGAGTTATTCGGGATGAATGGTTTACATGTTCTCGCTTGGATGGTTTCCAGACTCCTTGGCTGCCTGCGGCTTACACCCGGAAATAAAAAATCATTTTACCGTAAAAGACTTATTCGTGATCTCGCCTCGGTAGGGGCGGATTCTATTCCTATCGTCAGTGTCATATCTGCCTGTACAGGCATTATCCTCGCTTTACAGTCCGCCCAGCAATTGGAAAAGGTCGGAGCCATCAGCTATGTGGCCAACCTTGTGGGTGTGACCATTATCCGTGAGCTTGGCCCTTTGCTCACCGCCATTATCGTTACCGGACGTTCCGGTGCTGCTTTTACCGCGGAAATCGCGACCATGCAGATTTCCGAAGAAATCGATGCCCTCGAAGTTATGGGCATTGAACCTGTCCGTTTTCTTGTAGTCCCCAAAATGATCGCCATGCTTATCATGGTCCCCTGTTTGACTGTCTGGGCGGATTTCGTGGGCATCTTTTCCGGCGGAGCCTTTTCCGCAATCGCCCTCGGGATCAATGAAGTTACCTATTTCAATAATTCAGTAGAGTTTCTCAAACTACATGACGTTCTAGCCGGGCTGGTCAAGGCCGGGGGCTTTGCTGTGGCAATTACACTTATCGGTTGTTGGCAGGGCTTTCTCGCTCGTGAGGGTGCTGCTGACGTTGGGCGCAAGACAACCAATTCTGTTGTTATCTCCATATTTATGATAATCTTGCTGGACCTGTTCTTTACGGCACTCAACTTTATTTTTCGGTAGTAGATCATGAAATTATCGAGGACTGCACAAGACATAAAGCTGAAGAAGCTCAGTCTGGGGTATCCGGGCAAGGTGCTCATGGAGGACCTTAATGCTGTGCTGCCAGCCGGAAAGATCAGCGTGATTCTAGGTGGATCAGGGTGTGGTAAATCAACTTTGCTGCGCCATATTCTCGGTTTGAATACCCCCGTATCCGGCGAGATTTTTCTGGGCGAGACAAACCTTACCGCCCTTAAAGATGAGCGTGAGTACAAAAAGATTCGTACCCGTATGGGGGTGCTGTTTCAGGATGGCGCTATGCTCGGTTCCCTGACACTTGGTGAGAATGTAGCCTTACCCATGCAGGAGCATACTGAGCTTCCTGACTCGATTATCGAGGAAGTGGTGCAGCTGAAATTGCGGATGGTCGGGCTGGGGGATTTCATGCATTACTTCCCCAGCCAGCTTTCTGGGGGAATGAGAAAGAGGGCAGGGCTTGCAAGGGCCATGGTTATGGACCCGACGACATTGCTTTGTGATGAGCCTTCTTCCGGGCTGGACCCGATCACTGCCGCTGATCTTGATCAGTTGATCCTCAAGCTCAAAGAGACTTTTCATGTGACCACTGTTGTGGTGACCCACGATCTGGACAGCCTTTTTAACATTGCGGACCACGTTGTGGTTTTGCATAGAGGGCGCTGTTTGTATCAGGGGGATGTTGAAGGACTGCAGCAGTCCGATGATAAATATATAATCGACTTTCTGGAGCGCAGGCCTACGGAACTAGATCCGAGTATGGAAAGGGCTGTTAAGTTCCGAAGCAGGTCCTGATTAGGAGATATGTGATGGTTCTCAATCCGCGAAGCTCGGCTGCCGATATAATCAAAGCTGCTTTGGCAGCACTTGCCGGACTTACTGTCCTAGGTTTGTTTATTGTATTTTTAGGCGGACATGATATTTTCTCCGACTACTCGCAATACAAGATTCTTTTTCGCAATGTGAAGGACCTGACCCCCGGACGTCCGGTCAAGTATGCCGGTCTTAGTGTGGGCAAGGTGGACTCAATTAATGTTGATGCTGAGAATCCGGGACGAATTTCAGTGATCATCAATGTGGACCATGACTTTCCGCTCTACCGAGGAACAACTGCCATGGTGACTCAGAAAGGTCTGGTAGGTGATAACTACATCCTTTTGGAGCTGCGTGGAGATGCAGGGCCGAAATTGTCTGATGGGGATTCAATTCCATCCGCAGTCATCATGAGCATGAATGAAGTGGCCGCTCAAATGGGCCGTTCGGTTGCCGATTTGACTCCACAGCTGGAAAGGGCCGTAAATGCCTTTGAGATGCTTTTTTCCTCTGAGAACATGTCCAACATCGGAAAAAGTCTAAAAATGGCTCCTGAGGTGCTTGCCGAAACCAATGCAACATTGGTCACTTTCCGTAATGAGTGGAAGCGATTGGCCGGTGCCGGTGCCGGGGCTATGGATAACGGTTCAAAAAATATAACAGTGCTGACCAATGAACTTATCGATACTTTGCAGAAAGTTGAAACAGCGATTGCGACTTTGCAGAAAGATATGAGTTTCACTCTCGGCGGGGTAGGAGCAGATGTGACTCGTGCGGTTGACGGTATCGAGGGTCTGACCGCCGACCTGCGGCGTAATGTTGAGTACGATCAGGAAGAACTCGAAATCATACTTACGAATATTAACCGTCTTTCCAGAGAGATGAACAGGTTGGCCCGGTCATTGCGTGAACGTCCGTGGCAGGTTTTGAATCCTCCGCAGGGAGCTGAAAATGAGTAGTAAATTTTTCTTCATAGCAATCTTAATTTTTGTACTATCATGCGCCGGTTGTATTGGCGGAAAATCAGTTGAGTCGTCCTTTCTAAGGGTGGACGGTTATAGTTCTGTAAGCGAATGCGACAGGGTGAACCCGGATATGCCTCGTCTGGCCCTGAAAAGATTCAGCAGTCTTCCAGCATTGGATCGCGAGACTGTAATTGTAGCCAAAGGGCAGGTTATGAAGCCTGATTACCGCTGGAGCTGGGAAGGAACTCCTGCGGAGATTTTCGATCTTGTTGCCGGACCTGCGTTGAACTGTATGAACAGTTACGAGGTCATAAGTCCTTATCGACCGGGAATTGAGAAGGATCTTGTCCTTTCTGGAGTAATCACATCGTTCGAAATTCAGCGTAGCGGGGGGGATGCTTTTAAGGTCGCAGTGCGGTATTCACTCTGGGACGGAAGCGGCAAAGAACTGCTGGCCAGAAAGCTGGTTGAAGCTGAAGCTCCGGTCAAGTCCATGCGCGGTGAGTCAATTGCTCAGGCCGCGCAGAAAGCTGTTGACGGAATTATGAAGAACACCATTTTTTGGATTGATGAATTGGGAGGGGAAATGCTCTCCCGAAACGCGGGGCGTTAATGTATTTTATCGCGGCAATAGCCGAGTCTCGGATTAAGGAAGCTGAGCGTAAAGGGGAATTTGAGGATCTTCCGACCAAGGGAAAACCCCTTGAGCTGGAAGATGACTCCATGATTCCCCCCGAGTTGCGTATGGCATATAAAGCCTTGAAGAATGGTGGCTACCTTCCTCCTGAGATGCAGCTTAGAAAAGATATTCATTCTGCTCTTGATTTGCTTGAATATATGGAAGATGAAAAGGAACGCTATACCCAGATGCAGAAAGTGAATCTGCTTTTTGAACGCATCAAGAATATGCGTGGGAAGGAAATAGCCATCGATGAAGAAGATGAATATTACAAAAGCATAGTTGAGCGCATTACTTTACAGAGCAGGACAACCAAGGAAAACGAGGGATGATTTCTAAAAATTTCAAGGTCGGCCTTACAGGTCTGGCTTTATTGTTTGTTACAGCCGGAATGCCCATGCAGGCTAATGCGGCGTCTAAGGAACGCGTGGGGCAGTCTTACATAGACGTGCCTTCACAGTTGCGGAAGGGAACTACAAAATCCCTTAAAAGTTATGTTTCCCAATTGCTGAGTAAAAAATATGTAAGTGCTAAAAAGCTTTATGAACCTCCTTTTGAAGGTTTGGAAGACAAGCTTTATATTTCTGTAAAACGCGAAAATGCCATGCCGATCATTGCCGGTGGTGTTGCTTCTTATGCTGGTAATGAAGAAGGATTAGCCGCAGCTCTTTATGATGGCACTGTACGGATATGGAGTAAGCATAAATGCAGTAAAGTCCGTCTCCCCGGAGGGGGCGGAGCTATGCATACGGGATACGGTCCCGGCAGCCCTACACTTGCTGCAACCGGGCGTGATGGCGGAAGCATCTATGTCTTTAATCTTGATGAGTGTTCAAGGATACCGGGAGAGATTCCGGTTGAACACGGTCCGGTCAGGATGATGGCTCTTTCCCGCACAGGTGAATGGCTCGGCATCATAGATAGTTTCAATGCCCTGCATTGCGGCCCTGTTTCCGGTCCGCTTCAGGAAATTTCAATTCTCGAAGGAACTCCCCTTTACCTTGGGTATACTCCGGGGCAGGGCGTTCTGGTGGCTGTGGAAGCTTCCGGTAGAATCGTCAAGCAGGGTATGAAGACTCAAACCCGGCTGGAGTCCGATGAAGTGCCCGGAGGACCTTTTGTTGATGCCAGAATGGCTGGATATGTGGTTTGTCTGACCCGTGATAACGGGAGTGAGGTTTATTGGGACCTCAGTAAAAGGGCAACAGTAAAAAAATCTGAAGCCCTGCAACAGGAACCGGCTTGGATTTATAAACGCGACGGAGGGCTGGTCTATTCGACCGGGGTGGACCGTTGGAAGATTACTGAGCATCTGGGTATGCCCATGTTCATTGTTTCCTATTCCGCCACAGAAAAGATGCTAAGGGTTCGTGACCTCGACCGCGAAACCCGGTATTATAGTGTCTTGGACGGTAAAGAGATTTCCGGATCTGATGCTGAAGACTGGAAATTCATTTCGCCAAGTAAAGGTGTATACAAGGTAGGAAAAAAACAATTTCGCCTCTATGATATAGTCTGCCAAAGGGGGACAATGCGTCTTTACGGCAGACATTTAGAGGATAAGGAGTTTTATCTCTGGTGGGAAAATGTCGGTGCTCCGGCGCAATTGAATCCGCATCCCATGGAGCTGCCTATTCGTGAGTCCATACTGGATGATAGCCCTGCCATGTGGGTGCCCCTTGTTCAAGGTGAAGTAAGATAACTGCTATTCTCGACTGGCGGATTTAGTTCCGCAGGAGGTTTGAAATGGTTAAAAAAGCTAACAAAGCAGAGCAGATAAATACCGAGATCCCGGTGTTGGGTAAGGCGAAAATTCCTTCTCCGCTCAAACGTTGTGTCTTTATTGAAGATAAGGAACGAACCTTGGTCAACCTTGCTGAAGAGGAAATGGATTCATCTTCCGGCAATGATGTTTATCAGGAATTTGAAAAAGCCGGTCCTCGTGCATTTACCTATTTTGATCCTTCAAAAACCAAGTGTGCGGTGGTTACCTGTGGTGGACTTTGCCCCGGTCTGAACGATGTTATCCGTTCGATCGTACTTGAGGCCCACTACCTGTATAAGGTTCCTTCCGTACTGGGTATCAAGTTCGGCTTGCAGGGTTTTATCCCCAAGTACGGACATGATGTTGTAGAGCTTACAGCCGATACTGTAGCAAATATTCACCAGTTCGGCGGAACAGTTCTTGGTTCTTCTCGTGGTCCGCAGGACCCTGAAGAGGTTGTCGATGCATTGGAACGCATGAACATTTCAGTGCTGTTCATGATCGGCGGTGACGGAACCATGCGTGCGGCTCAGAAAATTGTGGAAGAGATTGAGAAAAGAAAAATCAGAATTTCCATTATCGGTGTCCCCAAAACCATTGATAATGACATCAGTTTTGTCACCAAGTCTTTCGGTTTTGATACCGCTGTAGACAAGGCAACAGAAGCCATCCAGTCCGCTCATGTTGAATCCGTGGGTGTTGTTAACGGCATCGGTCTGGTAAAGCTTATGGGCCGTGAATCAGGCTTTATCGCTGCGCAGGCTACTTTGGCTCTTAAAGACGTAAACTTTGTGCTCGTGCCCGAACATCCCTTTGAGTTTGACGGGGAATACGGCTTGCTTCGCTCTCTTGAAAAGCGTCTGGATGAACGCCAGCATGCGGTCATTGTCTGTGCAGAGGGAGCAGGGCAAGAACAATGCGAATACACCGGGGAAAAGGATGCATCCGGCAACCCCGTGCTTTGTGATGTCTGCACTCTGATCATTCGCCGCATCAAGGACTACTTCAAGGATGTGGGCAAGGACATCACCTTGAAGTTCATTGACCCCAGTTACATTATCCGTTCAGTCCCGGCTAATGCCAACGATTGCGTTTATTGCGGTTTCTTAGGTCAGCATGCAGTACACGCAGCAATGGCAGGAAAGACCGGAATGGTGGTCAGCCGTTTGCAGGCTCGCTACGTGCACCTGCCGCTTAATTTGGTAACCATCAAGCGCAAGAAGTTGAACATCAAGTCCGACTACTGGCGTGCAGTTCTCGAATCCACCGGTCAGGGCCATCTGCGCAATGACATGGAGAAGGATATTTGTGAAATATAGTTAGTAAGCCAGCTATGTCGTATTAGAAATACTCACTAGGTTCTATATTCTGATAGGGTCGTTGCGGATATCCGCAATGACCCTTTTTTTGTGTTTTAACTATGAGCAAGACGGTTGAGTGAGATTTCGTTGTTGACAATGTTTGCAAACAATAGAATGGTCTATCTAGTATCATAAATAAGTATAGGCGTGCTGATTAGAGTTTAAACTGAGTGGAGGGGATATGTGGAAAGAATATTTGAAAGCCGTAAAGAGTAAAGTTGGTGTTAGCAATACTACAGCACTCTTTATTTCCTTGTTGGCGTTGGCCAACTCATATTTTACTTACAAAGGCTCGCTGCTATATGTGGATCAGTGGCCAGTAGCACTAATCTTTGCATTTTCCGTTCAAGCTGCAATTGCCTTAAGCCTGATTGTTTTGCCTAAGGTGGCAGGTTTGGCGCGATGGGCTATGTATCTGGTTTATTCTGTGGCCTTAGTGTTGTCAGTCCTTTCTGCTTTTACTTTTATATATACAGGTGCAACTGGAGAACAAGTTGCTAATAAATATAATGTTAAATTAACTAAAGCAGTATCAGAATATATGTCAGATTTGCATCAGGCTGAAAGAAAGTTTCTTCGAAAATCTCTATACGACTTAGAGGAAAGGAAAAGAATTGCTGATGAAGAATTAAATAGAGGACGCAGATCTGGATTGGGTCCTGGTGATGGTGATCACTACTACTTAAAATTGGAAAAATATGAATCAGCAAAAGTAAGATATGGAGAAATTAAAGAAAACTATAAGCATTTTGAACTATTGAGAAAAGATATTGGTAAAAAACTAACAACAAAATATTCAACTAATGAAATAATTACATTATTGTACGAATTGAGGTCCTTAGCTTCTAGCCCAGAAGCATTAAAAGTTAAAGACAATGATGTAGAACAAGCACTAAATAATAAAAGCTCATCGCAGATAGCTAAAAGGCAGCATTCCAGAAAACATGAGATTGCTAATCATGAATTAGATCCCAGTGAATGCAAGGATTTAGCGTGTAAAATTGTAGCCATATGCCATGTCACATGGAATAGGGATAGTGATGAAGCGTTATTGGAGCCGTTGTACAAATTACTTGCGAATATCAAGTCCTTGGCATTGGAGGGTAATGGCAATGATATAGGAATAGCTTTTACTGCAATTAACCATGATGTGAGAGTTAATCCACTTGTTGCTTGGCTACAAACAGATGAAATTCTTATTCCTGATGAAAGGTTGATGACTTTTTTAGTCAACACAAATGAAGGTGGCAATAAGTTTCGGGTGTTATGGCAATTAAGCCTATTGCAACCAGAAGTTGTTGCTGATTATTTTGAAAAACTACAAGGAACAGGTCCGTTGGCTATAACATAAAAAATCCCCGGTTCAGCTTTGCCGAACCGGGGATTTTTATTTTCATATTGCTTGCTTAAGACTTCTTAGCCTGATCAATAACGTACTCGATGGCTTCGTCCATGTTTGTGACGTCACCGGAGATCTGTGCTTTAAGCAGGGATTCGCGGATGATACCGACACCGGGACCGGGTTTGAGGCCGGTGTGCTGCATGATCTCGTTACCGTTAAGGAAGGGATCAAGAGCTTCTTCGGGGATATCAGCGCGTTCAAGCATTTTGATGTTGTGGTTGAATTCCTTATAGGTGGTGTCGCGGGCTTTGATGTCAGCGCGAACCATCTCGATGAGGCGGGGATATTCATCCAGAGCCTTGAACTTACGGATACCCTTGTCAGTGAGCATAAAGTGGAAACGCATGTGGTTGCGTACCAGATCGCAGATCAGGTCCACATCTTCCTGAGGGAAGTTGAGGCGGGTCAGGATTTTTCTGGTTACTTTTGCTCCAACGCGGTGATGCTGCAGGAACTGCCAACGTCCGTCCACTTCTTCAGCGGTGTAGAGTTTACCCACATCGTGGAACATGCATGCTACTACGCCGAACCAGTCGTATGGCAGTTCTTCGGGGTAGAGGCGCATGACATCGAGAGTGTGGGTGAAAACGTCTTCAGTTTCACCGGTCTTGCTGTTCTTAACCTGAGTAAGGCGGGAAAGAGCGGCAAGTTCGGGAATCAGGCCGTGCAGGAGCATGGTTTCGAAGAGCAGGGAAACGAAAACGTACATGTTTTCAGCTTCAACCTTGCGCCATTCGTCCATGATTTCAGGCACGGGCACGTAATCGAGAATACGCTTGCAGGAGCGGATAATCGCGATTTTGGTATTAGTCTCAATGGGCAGGTTGTAGTTTGCAGCAAAGCGTAACGCCCTGATACCCATAAGGTAATCTTTTTTAAGAGTCTGGTCCGGGATACCCAGCAGGCGGACTTCACCGCTGCTCAGTTCAGCGAATCCTTCATAAGGGTCCTGCGCCTTGGGAATGTAAGGACAGGCTGCAGACATGGGGATCTGGTGCTGTTGCTCCAAAGCCTTGAGCAGTCTGGGAGTCATGCGGGATACGCATTCTTCAGGGTGTGAAGAGTTGCTGGTCTCGGAAGTATAGAAATAAAAAATATTTCCGCCTTCTCTAAGAATCGCGGTAACGTCCTGTTGCTCAGTGGGCTGGATGTTGGGGAACAGTTTAGCCAGCCTTTTGAAATCAAGATCGGTGGAAATATCCAGCTCGACTTCTTCGCCTTTATCCTCAATGGTCAGCTTTTGCAGTCTTTCATTAATGATATAAGCATCATAGCCGTTACGCATGATGGTTTTGCAAATTCCCACCGCGTCCTTGAAAGGTTCGCTCATTAAAATCTCCTTATCAAAAATAAACCGTCTGTTGCCTTGGCAGCAGATGCAGATCAACTATATAAAATTATTAGTTTTTACCTTTGCACAACAGACTTATTCACTGTCTGTTAAAGAGGTCATACTATTTTTTTGCCACTAAGGAAATGGCTTATAACCCGTCCTTTCAGGGTTTGTCCGCGGAATGGAGTGTTTTTGCCTTTGGAGTGCATTGTAGTTGCATCCAGCACCCATTCTTCGCTGGGATCAAAAAGGAAAAAGTCAGCCGGATCGCCTTTCTTGAAACTGTTCAGCGGCAGGTCGAAAGTTTCGCATGGAGCGGTGGTCCACATGCGGATGAAATCATCAAAGGTAATTTTTCCTGAGGCTACCAGCGACCAAGTCAATGAGAGGGCAGAATCCAGGCCGGAGATACCGCATGGTGCGTGCATGAATTCCACTTCCTTTTCATGTGCTGCATGGGGGGCATGGTCGGTGGCGAACATGTCAATTGTGCCGTCTTTAATGCCTGCCAGCAGAGCATCAACATCGTCTGCGGTGCGCAGGGGAGGGTTGACCTTGGTATCGGAGCTGTAGCCGTTCAAGGCATCTTCGGTGAGCAGCAGGTAGTGAGGACAAGTTTCAGCGGTGACTTTAACTCCGCGCTTCTTGGCCCATGCGATCAGGTCCACTGATTTGCGGCAGGAGATGTGCGCAAGATGTATGTGCATGTCCAAATATTCAGCCATGAGCAGGTCGCGGGCGACCTGTGCTGCTTCTGCAACATCGGGTTGTCCGGCAAGGCCGAGCACAGAAGAGACTTCGCCTTCATTCACTCCGACAGCTGGTGCAAGGTAAGGATCTTCGCAATGGTCGATAATCGGCTTTCCGGTATCAGAACCGTATTCCATGGCCCTGCGGAAAAGCTCGCTGTTTTTGACCGGAAGACCGTCGTTGGAAAAAGCTGCGCATCCGGCTTCTGCCATTTCATGCATGGGTGCCAGTTCTTTGCCTTCCAGTCCCTTGGTCAATGCACCGATGGGAAAAAGACGCGGACCGCCTTCAGGGTAGGCTGCTTTAGCTTTACGCAGCATTTCATCGGTAACAACAGCATTGTCGTTGACCGGATCGGTATTGGCCATACACATGATATTGGAGAAGCCGCCGTGTACGGCAGCTTTCAGGCCGGAGGCAATGTCTTCCTTGTATTCAAAGCCCGGTTCGCGCAGGTGTGTGTGCACGTCGGTCATAGAAGGCATGAGCAGCAGACCTTTTGCAGCTACTACTTCAGCACCTTCATACATGGTATCTGAAGAGGGGATAACATCTAAAATTTTACCGTCAGCAACAAGGAGATCGACTTCTTCGCCTTTCCATACTGCCTTGCGGATAACAAGTTCAGGATGAGTCATATTGTATTCTCCTTATTTTTTGCGGGTGAGGTAGAGGTAGAGTAAGGCCATGCGGGTAGCTACACCGGATGCGACCTGATCAAGTACGAGGCTGGCTTCGCAGTCGGCAAGCTCGGAATTGATTTCGACTCCCCGGTTCATGGGTCCGGGATGCATGATCTTTACATCAGGATTGGCAAGCTCAATTTGTTTGTGCCCCAGACCGAAGTAGTTGGAGTACTCACGCAGGTCAGGCAGAAGACCGTCTTGCTGGCGTTCCAGCTGAAGTCGGAGACACATGATTGCATCCACACCTTTGCAGGCTTCGTTGATGTCGGTGTAAACTTCTGCGTCCCATTTTCTGATCTGCGGAGGCAGCAGTGTGCGAGGGCCGCAGAAACGAACCTTGGCACCCATCTTATTCATCAGGATCAGGTTTGAACGCGCTACACGACTGTGTGCGATATCACCGAGGATGAGAACTGTCTTACCTTCCAGAGATCCCCATTCCTGATAGAGTGTGAAACCGTCAAGCAAGGCCTGTGTGGGGTGGGCATGGCGGCCGTCACCTGCGTTGATGATACTGCAATCGAGGCGCTCTGCCAGAAATTGAGAAGCACCGCTGGCCCAGTGGCGCAGGACAATTCCGTCCGGGTTCATGGCCTGCAATGTCAGGGCGGTATCCTTGAGAGTCTCGCCCTTGGTCAGACTGCTGGAGCTTTTGGCAAGGGAGAATGTGTCACAGGAAAGACGTTTCCCGGCCATGTCAAAGGAGGTCTTGGTTCTTGTGCTTGCTTCGGCAAAAAAAAGGACCACGCTATGGCCTTTTAAAGTCGGTACCTTTTTTACCGGACGGGAGTTGATTTCCTGAAAGTAAGTAGCAGTTTCAAAAATGTGCTGCACTTCCTCTTTGTTGAGCTGGGTAACATCCAGCAAATCTTTATGTCGCCATTCCATAAGAGTTCCTCTCAGTTGTGGTGCGAAAAAATATTAAAACAAAAGATCTTCAAGATGGGCGGGGATTGTAGCGTAAACAGCGCGTTTCCCCTTATCCAGAGATCCGTATAAGTCATCTATTTTCAAAGCCTTGGCGCTGTTTGTGGTTACAAGTGCCAGCGCTTCAGCCGTGGACAAGGAAATTTTGATGTTTTTAAGCAGGTATTCCAATTCATTCCACATGGATAAGTCATGATTGGAAGCAATGCTGTCCGTTCCAAGACAAGTATTAATACCAGATTTCAGGATCTTTTCCCACGGTGCACGGCCTTCGCCGATGTATGTATTGGAGCGGGGACAAAGGCAGACATTTACCTTGCGCTCGGCAAGGATATTTATGTCGCTTTCCGCAACCCGAACACAATGAACCGCAAGAGTCGAATCATCCAGTAAACCGAGGGAGTCTGCATATTCAACAGGGCGTAACCCTTTGCTGCCGCAATCGGCCAGCAGTCCTGCTCCCTTGAGCATCCCTGCGAATTCTCCGGTACCGTGAGCTACGATTTCGTCCTCTTCCTCGTTTTCAGCAAGATGGATAGGATAGGGCAATCCGGCTTTGTTGTTGGCTGCTTTTACAGCCTGCAAAAGTTCGGCTCCGGTGGAGTATAAGGAATGCCCGGACCCGGCGCTGCGGCCGTGGTTGAATTTTTTTTGCGGGAAGAATTTGGCTCCTTCCTTAGGCTGCTGCACCCCGATTGCTTCACAGCAGGCATAGAATCCCATGCCAAATTCATCCATAATTGCGGCCACCTGTGCGCAGTTGCGGGTGGAGATATCTACGCAGAATGCAGTGCCGTCAGCACGCATTTGCTGTACCGCGTCTCGAACGGCCTCGGTATCGAGATCGTAAAGGGGATTGGAAAGCAGGGATTTGATCCAATTGGTGAAGCCTTGCTCCTGCACGGTCTTGCCTTTCAGGTGGGAAAGCTCAAGGTGAACGTGTGCGTTGATAAGGCCCGGAACGATTGCAACATCGCCGAGATCTTCAACTTCACCTGAAAATTGATCTTTCAGCTCGGACCATGTTCCTGTTTCCAGAATCCGTTCCCCGTCATGGATGAGGGCGAAGTCTTCGATAACCGGATTTTTCCCGTGGGTCAGTGTTACGGCTCGTGCCGCTCTTATGCATTTGTTCATGGGCAAAAAAATGCCGGACCAAATAGGTCCGGCAGGAATAGTTAATTTTTAGCTTTGGGGTCTTCAAAGAAAACGTAATTGGTAGCGTAGTCGCTGAATTCAAAGTAGACCTTGTTTTCACCGGGGTCTGCTTTGCCGTTCAGGTTGGCATCAAGAATACCGTAACCGAATCGGTATGGTCGCTGAACGCGTTCCTTGGTGCCTGCGGCAGTGGAAAGCTTATCGATTTTTACAAATCGTTTAATCAACTTGCCGCCGGAATAGATTTCAAGAACACCGTTTACCCCGGTCCAGTTCTGGAGGGAACGACCGATGCGGTTCTGGGTTTCTTGAGTACATGCGCTGAAAACAGCGAGAGAAAAAAGCAGGATGAGTGTAAGTGTCAGGCTGTTCTTTTTCATTTGGTTCTCCGTTAAAGAGTTTGCTGTCATCAGGTCAAACGGGCAGTTCATACATGTTTTTTTCTGGAATGCAAAGCAGTGCGACTATAATCATTCCGCTGCCGGGAGCCAGAGGTAATGAAATCCGGCTTTGGGCGGCATGAGGTTACCGGCATCAATATTAATCAGCGCCGGGGAGAATGCTTGTGATGAAGCAGAGTTATAGAGAGTGTCGTTGGGGTAACTCTTGCGTTTGTAGGTGACCACTTGTGAATCTTCAGAAATACCCGCCAGCTTGCAGGCTGTTTTTACCGCGTCAGGAAGATATCCAAGGCTGTCCACCAGTCCTGCTTTCTTTGCTCCCTGCGCACTGAAAACCTGTGCGGTGAAGATGGTATTCAGTTGATCATCAGAGATGGAACGGTGCTTTTTGACAAGTCCCTGAAAGCGGTCAGCGTAATCTTTGATAATGTCGTCGATGATTTTTTTCTGTTCAGGAGTGTCCGGCTTGAAAGGGAAGCCCATGTCTTTGTTGCGCCCCGATTTGGAAACTTCCACGGATACGCCGATTTTGTCCATGAGTCCTTCAACTTTTGGACGGATGAAGATTACCCCGATTGAGCCGGTCAAAGTGGTGGGGTGGGCCATGATATGATCAGCGGGCAGGCTGACATAGTACCCGCCGGAAGCAGCCACATCCATCATATTAACTATGACTTTAGCTCCGGTTTTTTCCTTGAAGCGCACTATCTCATTATAAAGGATGTCGCTGGCGGTAACTGAGCCACCGGGAGAATTTATCTTGAGTACAAGGGCTTTGATTTTGTCATCCTCGGCAGCAAGTTTGAGCCGTGAGGAAACCTCCTGCACAAGGCTTGGGGAACTACCCAGCAGTCCTCGCTTGCCTTCATCGGAAATTGTTCCATCTATCGAGACTACAAGAACCTTGTAGTCCCCTTCGCCTTGCAGCTTCTTTTCAAGCAGGGGATCAGTACCGTCCGGGAAAATATTCATCTTGGGCTGGCAGCCGCAAAGTGCAATTGAAGTGAGAATGAATATGGTCAGTAATATTTTTTTCATGGGTAACTCCTTTGGTTACCCGGAAACTAGCAGATGGGGGGTGTTAAATAAAGGGTGCTAATGCACCCTTTGCTTTATCTTTCATACATCGCCAGTTTAACTCCAAAGGCGACAAAGACTGATCCCAGTGCTCTGTCCAGCCATCTTTGCAGTTTCTGGCTTTCGCGCAATCTTCCGGTGATGCGGTCTCCGGCATAGATCAGCGGAGGCTCGACAAATGCTGCGGTGACGATGATCAATGTGCCGTGAAGCATCAGCTGGGCCCAGACAGGTCCGGCACCTTCAACTACAAATTGCGGCAGGAATGCTATGAAGAAAGTGGCAACTTTGGGGTTGAGCAGGTGGATGAACATACCCTGCTTGAAGATTGCAGTAGGATTAAGTTGGTTAGAGTTTTTGCTTATATCCAGCGGGCTGCCTTTAGATCTGAAAGCTCCGATAGCCAGCCAGAAAAGGTAGGCTACACCGACCCATTTTACGATGGAGAAAGCTGTGGCGGATGCGGCAATAACGGCGGCGAGTCCGAGCGCGGTCAGGATTACATAGAGAAAGGCTCCGGACCATATTCCAAACATAGCGGCGAATCCGGCTTTTCTTCCTCCGGTCACAGTATGGCTGAGTATGTAGGCCATATCCGGTCCGGGGGCGATATTGAGCAGCAGGGCGGCCAGTAGAAAGGTTGTCCAGTGGGCAAGATCGTATTCAAACATGATTGAACCTCGGTAAGTTGAAAATACAGATAACCACGGCACATAAGTGTGTCGCGTAGCATGACAAGGTTCTGTTTTTGGCGCGGGAAACAGGACTGCCATTTCAGACAAAATGGCGGAAAGGCAAGTTGATATTATTTCAACCTGCTTGAAAAGCAAACCCCGGAAAGGGATTCTCAATTGAATAAAACCCGGTCCACTTGTAATTGATCACAAGGGACCGGGTTTAAATATGGCACCGCTTCACTTAAAAAGCGGTTAAAGACTTATTTTCCGAAAACCATTGGAACAAAACTAATCAACATTAATCTTGTTCCCCAAATTCATAATATATGAACTTGAGCTGCGCAGTCCTAGCGGGACATACGTGCAAGCTGTCTGCGGTATTCGGGGGAGATTTCAAGACGCTCAATGTGGCGCAGGTCCACGAGGGAGCTTCTCATTTTTGCACGGTTGGTTTCGCGGATTGCTGCCACGGTCCAGACAGGAAGCCAGAGACCGAGGGTGGCAATGGTCAGCACAGCGTGAATGCTGTGGTTTACTTCGCCGCCGTTGCGTGCTGCGCGGGTAGCTGCCCAAGCCTTGATGGTTCCGATTGCGTACATATTATATTCCTCCAAAAAAATTTGGTTCAATTGCGTTGTTCACAATTCCCACCTATGCCCGAGTCCACTGCAAGTCAACAGTAGGCAATGCAAAACTTAAAAATACATGGCAAATAATGTTCACTATATATTTATGTTGTCTTTTCGTTAAAAAACAATATCTTATGTTTGTTTAGATAAGGTCTTGAGAGGTCTGTGTCGGGATTCAGACAGCGTTGATTTTAAAATCAATACGTTGGTGAAAAAATTCCCAAGCTTGTCTTGTGGGTACACGCTTTGACAATATTGGTATAAGCTTGAAGTTTTTATTCTATTGAAATAATGTAACTAATTTTTAAAATAAGCAAAAAAATCCCAAAATTGTAAAATTGCAGACAAGCAAACAAATGGTCAGGAAAAAGTGAAAATGATTGTCCTGTACTGTTTGTTATTAAGTGGAGATGTATGTTTTAATGCAGTAGTGATGTGTTATTGATGTTGTATTTGTGCTTACAACATTAGTATATAAAAAATTGCATTGGATATACATAAAAGATGCTTTTGCTGAAATATATATCAAAGTTTAGCGAACTAAATTCACGTTTTTAAACAAACACCCGTCTTTTGGGCGGGATTTTGGGTTTGTTTCTGAATAAAATTCGCGTTTATTTTTGTGTGTAACCAGTCTAACTCGAAAAAATATTAGCAGCAGAGGATTTTGTGCTCGATTTAAACATAGCCCCAACCCCGGCAACTCTGGGCAGCTCAGTAATTCTGCCGTCCACTTCAAAGCGTGGAGAGAAAGGCACACTGCGCTTAAGGGCCGTTTTCCAGCTGTTTTCTTTCTTGGCTAGGGCAATGTTTTCTGCACCGATAGGGTCAAAATTCAAGGCCACAGCATTCTGGGGAGAGTTGAGCATGTCCACCACAAGTCGGTATGAATAGTCGATGATGGACCGTAGGTAAGCTTGGCGCAAAGCCGGGACTACTTTTTTTGAAATTTTTAAGGATTTGCTTACAGCCTTGTATTCCAGCAGGCCGATGGTCTGGTGAAATACTTTTTTCTTGAACAGAAAGCTGTATTTCTTGGCATCCATATGTTTACGCAGATTAAAGTCCGCATCTTGATTAGCCCGGCGAAAAAGGCGGGCAGCATCTTGCGCTGACCAGTCGACCCGATCATCAGCAAGCATTTCTATGTAGACATGGCTCAGCCTGCCGCCGGAACGTGTCTGCTGCATTAGGTTGGGCACATAGTAGTTGTGAGCAATTATGTCTGCTGCCAGATGGGAAAGATAACCAAGAGAATATGCTTTCAGGTGTTTATCAGTAGATTCATTTAGCAGATTGAAACCCGTCTGCCAGTTGTGACTGTGCAATCGCTTGGCTTTGCTGCCTTTGCCGATGAAAATATCCGCACTCAAGCAACCGTAAAGAAAGAGCGTTGAGTTGGAGAGCAGCAATTTTGCCACGGTATCGGAAAGCTGCATAGTGTTGGAAAGAACAGCATTGCCGATAGCCATATGCACACCCGGACCCCAGGCAAAGCAGCTAGCTGCGAAACCCAGGACCAGCAAAATAGTAAAGAATAAAATCAGAGTCAGTTTTCCCATCTCTATATGGTAAGTTTCGCTCCGGGTGAGGTCAATGAATTCCGGTTAAAGTAGCGGAGCGACCAATCTTGCCGCGCCTTCAATGGTATCGCGGACCATTCCCACAGGAACAGTTCCCTCGGTGCTTACATCAATAAGCCCCTGAACCCAGTCGCTGACCGGCTTAACATCAGCTTCGGAATAGGTGAACATGACTATTTCATAGTTGAGAAACAGGCTGCGCATATCCATATTTGCCGATCCGACAACTGCGAGTCGGTCATCGACTACAATAACCTTGGCGTGGACCATGTGGGGATATTTTACCACCCGTCCGCCGCATTCTTCCAGATCTCGCAGGTGGGTACCCCGGGCAAGGTCAGCCAGCTTGTGGTTTGATTTTGCCGGAACGACCACCCTTAGGTCCACACCGCGTAGAGCGGCCAGTCGCAGGGCCTGTGCAAGCGCTTCATCTGGCACATAGTAGGGAGTAACGATCCAGAGTCGTTTTTCCGCAGTAAAAGCAGCGGTAAGCAGGGCATCGTGAACAGGATCGCGCGGAACGTCAGGCCCGGAAGGAACAACCTGCATGACTCCTTCCCCGCTGATCGCAGATCCTTTGGTGCAGGGTGGAATGATGTTCACTTTTTCACCGTGTGCAAAGAGCCAGTCTGATTGGAAAACTTCTATGTAATGTCGTACCGCAGGACCTTGCAGGACAAAAGAAAGGTCAGTCCAGCGTTCTTCGCATGGCTCAGGTCCTATGTATTCGTTGGCAATGTTTGTGCCCCCGGCCAGCACGATTTTCTGGTCGGCGATGGCGATTTTGCGATGGTTGCGCAGGTTGCTGTTGCCATGAAAGGGGGCTCGGAAAAGGGGCATGAAATAAGCAACCTTGCCGCCGTTATCGATAAGTTTTTTCAGGAAGCGGCGGGAGGTGAACATGGAGCCGATATCATCCAGCAACAGTCTTACTGTGACTCCTGATTCGGCTTTGCGGGCCAGCCTTTCCACAATGTCTTTACCCACTTCATCACGGGAGAGAATAAATGTGGTAATCAGAATCTGGTGTTCGGCGTTTTCAATGAGTTTAACCAGCTCATTATAGATGTCGATACCAGTAGGGCACAGCCGGACTTTGTTGCCGCTGGTTGCTCCGGGAATTCCGTATTCACGAAGCATGACGTCAATGGGGTCTGATTCCTTAGCGGGAATTGTTTCCTGCACCTCAAGATGGATGTCTTCTTTGGTATGGGCATCACGTTTGAGCTTGCGTCCCCCGAATATGAGGTAAAAGGGAACTCCGACGTATGGTACAAAGAAAATAGCCAACAGCCATGCAAAAGCAGCTGATGATGTGCGCTGTTTGCGCAGGATGGACATAACCAGAATTGCAGCCAGCAAAAAACCGCCTACTACCGCGAGATGACCAAATAAGAGATTCCATTCCATGTCAGTTCCTGAAGAGGGTTTAATCATTTATTACCGGACCTTGCTCAGGCCTGAGGTCAGCTTAGCAGTATTTTAATTACAAGGTAAACAATTAAACATAGGTTGAAAAAGAACTGTTTTTAAAAAAGCAAATGTTTGTATCAATAGAGCTTCATTCTGGTATCCTTGAAGATAAATCATGGGCGTATTGTTCTTTATACTGATCTAATATATGATAATATGTGTTGTTGCTGTTTTTATAGCCACAGGGGAAGTTCAATTTCCGATGGTATCAGGCTTCAGGTTCTGAACTGTTATTTATGAGTTTTTATTTCTCGCCCGGAAAAGGGTAATATTGAGGGAGTTTCTTAATGGGGTCCAGCAGTCCTAACATCAAGTCCTTTTACAAGGGGCAGGAAATCTTCAAGGAAGGACAGGAGAGCTCTGTCGCCTACATGATCAAAAAAGGCGCAGTGAATATCTATAAAGTCCAGAATAATGAAAAGATCATTCTTGCCCGTCTCGGGGAAGGCGAAATCTTCGGTGAAATGGGGATTATTTCCAAGGGAACCCGTTCCGCCAATGCCGAAGCAGCCGAGTACTGCGACCTTGTGATCCTTACCGACCAGATTATTCTCAAACTTTTGGACCAGTGTCCGCGAACAGTCCAGTACATGACCCGTTTGTTGGTAAAGCGGCTGCACCGGACCGGGGAAATGATTTCCGCCAAGGGCCATCGCAGCAATTTTACCAGTATCTGCAATATCCTTGATCTTGCCTACCGGACTCACATCAGCATGGATCGTGAACAGGCCCGCAAGGAACGCAACCATGATCTTGGTCTTGATTACACCAAGCTCTGTAAGACAATCCGGAGCATCATTCTCGTCTCTCAAAATGAGATAGACGCAGTAATCAGCAAACTGAAAAGTTTGAAGATCATCGATGCCATTGACCTCCGTACCGGAAAGGCCTTTCCGGATCGCTTTATCCAGATTTCCGACCCTGACAATTTCCTTGAAGTTGCCAACAACCTGTTCAAGGAATTGCAGCAGACCGCCTATACTCCCACATCTGAGTTACAGATTGTGGACATCTATGAAATTTCTGAAATGCTGGATAGTGATCCCAAGATCATCTACAAAAAAATCGCACAGGAAGACTTCCCGGAAACCATGTTCATGTTTGACCGTAACAAGGTCAGTGACTGGGCATCTGAAAAAGAGCCTGACTACTTCAGCAAGGTTAAGAAAAAGAAGAAGTCCATTGAAGAGCTGGAGGACATCGAAGATATCGTCTACGTGGATAACGCTACCCTCAAGGAAGTGTTCAACCGTCTTGGCTACCACAAGCTCGGCGTGTTGATGAGTATTGCCGAGGATGATGCCCGGAAAAAGATTCTGGCCAACCTCGCCAAGAAAATCGCCAAGATCGTGCAGGATGAGGTCCGTGATAACGTGGATGAGACCGAGGCTGAAGATGTACTCACTGAGCTTTATGAAATGGTCCGGGAAATTAAAGGGGGGGATAAGAAGTGAATATAGCCACCATAATCGGTATATTCTGCGGTATCGCCATCCTTATGGTTGCCACTTACACTTCCACTGATTCGGTGGGCGTGTTTATCAATATTCCCGGTATCGCCATTGTTGGCGGGGGAACCATCGCCTCTACCTTTATCTGTTACCCCTTGCGCGAAGTAATGCGCGTGCTCGGTGTTTTCATGATGGCTATGGGGGCTGACGAACTTCCCCTCGAAAACTACATCAACGTTATTGTAGGGCTTTCCAAGGATGTATCTTCCAAAGGAGAGGAACACCTTGAGGGAAGTCTTAAAAATATTGAAAACGATTTTCTGCGTGAAGGGTTGCAGATGCTTGTGGATGGTTATTCCAAGGAAGAGATCAAAGAGATTCTCGATAACCGCATCCAGCAGTATCATGAGCAGGAATATAGTGCAGCCGGTATTTACCGGACCATGTCCACACTGTCTCCGGCCTTCGGCATTATCGGGACTCTGATCGGTCTCATCGCCATGATGCAGGGGATGGGCAGCGATATTGCCGCCATCGGTCCGGCCATGGCAACGGCACTGACCACAACTCTCTACGGCGCACTTTTCGCCAACATGCTTTTCATGCCCATCGCCATTAAGGTTGAGAAACGAATTGACGAGATAACCCTGCTCATGCGGGTTATTCGTGACGGTATCCTGTTCATCAAGGATAAAACCCCGTCAGCTATCGTCATGGATAAGCTTAAGGGTTACCTGCCCCCGCGTAAGTGGGCTACCGTTAAGGCTAAGAAGTAGGCGGGAAAATTTATGTCGGATGATTTCAGCCTGAAAAAGCCCGCACAGGGCGGAGAGGAGGGCGGCTGGGCCCTTACCTTGGCAGATATGATGACTCTGCTGCTCTGTTTTTTTGTGCTTTTGCTGGCTATCGCCGATGTGGATCAGAAAAAGTACAAAGATGTTTCCGATTCGCTTGCTTCCGCTATGGGCGTTGATGTCCCTCCTAAAGGGGCGAATGATACCTATGAGGGTGCTCCGGTAGCCCGCAGGGTGATTAGTGATCAGCAGCGTAATATTTTTGAAATGCAGCTGGAAATGGCTCGTCTGGTAGGGCGGGAATCAGATGCTTTGAAAATTAAGATGCGTCCTGATTCTGTCGCTATTGTGCTTAAGGGCGGTTTCTTTTTCCCCAGTGGACAGGCAGACCTGACCTCAGGTGCCAGAAGAGTGCTGGGCAAGATCGCCCCTACTCTTGCCAAATCTCCTTATCAGGTTGTTGTCGAAGGTCATTCAGACAACATCCCCATTCGTTCAAAACAGTTTCCTTCAAACTGGGAGCTTTCATCTGCGCGGGCCAGTGCAGTTGCCCGTTACCTGCTTGATAATGGATTCAGTAAAGATCGCATCAAAGTTCTTGGCATGGCAGACACAGCGCCAGCCTATCCCAATGAGGATGATAACGGCAACGCGATTCCAGCCAACCAGAAGCGCAACCGCCGGGTTGTCTTGCTGGTTTATCCACCTAAGAATAAATAAAAAAGGGGATCGGTTACCGATCCCCTTTTCTTTACTCTTTCTCAACAACTTCCCGTATCTGATACGTCTTGGTCCCCATGACAGCATCATAGGTGTTGGCCAGCGATTCAAGGATGAATCCTGTGGACATGAAGCCCAGTGAACTCAGGTAGAGCAGGATGCAGCCCATGAACGGGGGGCGGGTACCCATGTGGACTCCGAAGAAAACTTTTTCATAGAGCAGCCAGACCATTACAAGCGAGGCAAGCATGAACATGAGCAGGCTGATGCGTCCGAAAAGATAGATGGGACGCTGCTTGAATGAGGACTGGAACCAGAGCATAACGATGTCGAAAAGAACATCGATGGAGCGGGACAGCCCGTAGTGGCTTTCCCCGGCAAAGCGCGGGGGAGCGGAAATGGGTACTTCGGAAGTGGAACCGCCCATACCGTAAACCAGAGCAGGGATAAGCCTGTGCTGTCCTTCACGCAAGGTCATGGAACGGGCAAGCTTACCCTTGAGTACAGAAAGTCCTCCCATATCTTTTACCTGACAACCGCTGGTTGCGCGCATGAGGTAGTTGGCGATTTTACTGGGCAGCTTGCGCTTGATCATGGACTCGCCACGGTTGGTGCGACAGCCGGAAACAAGGTCGTAGCCCTTGCGGATTTCCTCAATTAAAGAAGGAACTTCTTCGGGCTTGTGCTGCAGGTCTCCGTCCATGATAACTACATAGCATCCTTTACTTTCCTGAATGCCGGCGTAGATTGCGGTACATTGTCCACGGTTGCGGGCGAGCATGACTCCCTTAAGGTGGGGGTCGTCGGCAGCAAGTTCACGGATGATGGATTCAGTGCTGTCGGTGGAACCGTCGTTAACCAGCAGGATTTCATAAGTGGTATTCATTCCCTGCAGCGCGGCAGTTATGCGTTTGTGAAATTCACGAACGCAGCCTTCTTCATTGTGCATGGGAGTGACAATGCTGACTTCGATATCTCTTTTACATTCTTCAGCTTTTATCATTATTTAATCTCTCCGCTACGGGGATCGATCTGCCCGTAGTTGACGGGGGTCGCCCCCAGTTCTTTAAATATTTCCAGCCATTCCTTATGAAGCAGGGATTCGGATTCTTCTCTCCACTGGGCTTCCACCCGCATGGGGCCGAACTCAGACGGCAGCGGGCCGTCACCTTCTTGCGGGAGTCCGGGATGGCAGACAATTTCTACTATTTCAGGTCGAAAAGTTTCGACATATTTCTTAAAAAGATGCGGGTCCAGATTTTCTTTCTGGTCTCCGATTCCCCATACGCAATCAGCTGTGCGCGGCTTCTTACCGGGGAAACTTGCCCCGAGGCAGAGTTGCAGAAAACGGGTACGCAGCATGCCTTTATCAAAGCGGTTCAGGGGTGTGTGCTCAAATGGACGGCGCATCCACTTGATGCCGTACTTGTTGGCAATTTTACCTGCCAGATTGTAGAGTCCGGGCCAGGCATGGATGTGCTTTTCGCTATCAAAATGGGTCAAACGGATTTTATGGTCAAGCAGATATTCAACCTGTGCCGACCACTCCTTTTCTACTTCGGAAAGCTTTATACGACCGCTTAGGTAGCGCAGGAGCAGGGATTTGTAATTACCGAAAAGCAGCCCGTCATCATCCACAAGGCTGGAGATGTGGTCCGGGTTGGAAATGGGTTTGCCGCGCAGCAGGTTTAAGTGTGCACCAAGTCCCAATCCTTCATGCTTGTCCTGCAAAAGTACGGATTCGGATAGATCCGGACCATTGGCAAGAGTGGTGGACGAGGTAACAACCCCGGCCTCGGCAAGTTTGTCCACTGCACGGCGAACAGCCGGATGCAGTCCGAGATCATCCACATTTATTACAATTAGCATCATACCTCCGGTTTCAGACCCGGCAGTTTAAATGCATGTGGCGTGAAGGTAAAGTAAAATGGTGTGGTAATGCGCTAGATCAGCCAAAACCGCTGATTTTGGCTTCAGAACGGACCAGATTAATGGCGATTTCTCCAATGGCAGGGCGATAGGTCCCGGCCCGTATCTGGTCGCGGAGCTTGCTGAGTTTTTCGCGCCGTTCAGCAGAGTCCTCTTCATTAAAAGAAGCGGCTTGCTCTTCGGGCGTAAGTAGACAGGACAGCATATGGCTGTCAGCGTCAGTCTTGTCGAAAGTCATCCCCCCTCCCGGAGTTGTTTTCCAACTTTACTGGTTATGGTTTTTGTGTGTGGTTAATAATCCTATCGTCCATCCGCGTAGGAAATTTAGTGCTGAAGTTTAAATATGTCCATTAAAGTGGAAATGTATAATAGATTGTAATGCTTTGCTTTTTCGGTAGGTATAAAGCTGTTTTATATGCGAAGTTGCTGTAACTTATGTTTTAATTTAGTTTAGGCTGACTTCAGAAAAATCTCTCCGCTAAGCGGCATTTTCAATACTAATCATCTAAACAAATTTTCATAAAATGAATGCAGATATATTAGGATATTTTGCTGCCGGGGCTGCTTTGGGTCTTGGTGCAGGAATGACTCCCGGTCCATTGTTGACTTTGGTTTTAAGTCAGGCAATGGCTCATGGTCCCAAAGAAGGAATCAAGGTTGCTTTTGCTCCATTGCTTACGGATTTACCAATCCTTTGCATTTCCCTACTGGCAATGTCGTGGATAAAGTCTCATCCGGCATTTATGGGCATTGTTTTATTTGCCGGGGCAGTTGTAGTTACTCTTTTCGGGATCGATTGTTTTAGGACGAAAGCGATTACCCTGCCGGGAGTTGAAATTAATCCCGGTTCCTTGAAGAAGGGTATGCTGACCAACTACATGAACCCCCATGTCTATATTTTCTGGGCCACTGTAGGGGCACCGACTATCCTTGGAGCAGGGGAGAATGGTTTGTCCGGGCCGATTTTATTTCTGACGGGGTTTTTCGGCTGTATTGTGGGCGTGAAGATAGGAATTGCATGTCTTGCTGGAAGATTTAAATCTTTGCTTTCCAGTAGAGCTTACCTGCTGATCATGCGGTTCTTGGGATTGGCTCTATTTGTTTTCGCTGCATTTCTGATTCGGGATGGTTACTATTTTATAACTTCCTGATTCCATGAGTTCTTAAAAAATTAAAACGGCGGAGTCGTATCAATACGATTCCGCCGTTTTTTATTTCTATATTTCCAGATTTTACAATACGTCTACGAGATCCAGTTCAAGGCCGGATTCCTCCATAGCTTTCTTGCTGCCGAGTACTACAATATCGCCGTGATCAGCCACTGATTTGGCTGCTGCTCCGAAGTTGCGGAAATCCTGTTCGCTGCAATTCAGCACCTGATCGCGAATGTCCTGCCTGAAGGCTGCATCTTCGCCACTCAGGTGGCGGACCATAGAGGTGTAGCCCTTGGCATCGGGCAGCATGTAATTATCAATCTCCCCGATTCCGCCAAGAATGGCCTTTTCCAGCTCATCACTATTCACTGCAAGCGTGTTCAGGTAATCAGCAACACCGTCGTAGGTGTCGAGGGTTCGGGTCAGGTTGGGGTCGCGGTAGGACACGAAGCTTAAGCTGCCGGAAGCACGGTCAAACATGGAGAATGAACCGTAAGCACCGCCCTGTACGCGGACTTTATCCCAGAGGTAGCCGGTGCGCAGATAACGGCTGATTACGTGCGCTGCGCCGGAATATTCATATCCGTGCTCATAAACATTGGCACCCTTGGCAACATAGTTGACCTGTGCGGGAATGCACAGACCTTCGGCTTTGGAGAAAGCCTGCCTGTTACGGGTGGCAATGGATTTACCGCCTGTGGGCAGGGTTGAAATCATATCAGTGATGTAGCTTTCAACATTGCCGAAAGTTGATCCGTCCAAAGTCACGTTGGTCAGCAGGTTTGCCTGATTAAGGATGGCAGTACGGATAGCTTCAAGATCAGCTACTACGGAATCAAAATCATTATCTACACGGTCAGCCAGTTCGCGCAGGAACTCAAGGCCGGAAATACCGTTCATGAGTTCGTTGATGTATCCGGCTTCATTGAAGCGGGCTTTCATGCGTGTTGCAGCCATGATGTGACCGGAGGGAACAAGAGCCTGTTCCTTGCGGGCCTTGGATTCAAGTACCAACTGACGGATGCGATCCTTGTTATCCAGAGATGCTTCACGGAGCAGCTCACCCATGATGGAGAGTAGGTCTGAGCTGCGTTCAGCAGTTGCTTTACCGCGCAGCACAAAGCGGGTGTAGCTCTCGTCCACGCCATGTTTGGAGTTCACAATGGAGGTGGGGGAGATTCCGCCGGTCTTCGCTGCCATGCGTCTTGTCATGGTTACGAAGTCGGTGGACTTTGTTCCGGTCTGGACCAGTGCCCGCCCGAAAAGAGGCAGGTAGGGCAGCAGTCTATCTTCCAGACCTGCAAAATCAAAGGCAAGGTCAAGGTAGATGATACCGTTGGTATCCAAGTCATGGAAAAGCATTTCCCCTTTTTCCTCGCAGACGATTTCCTTTCCTTCTTTGTCGAGGTCGGAAACTTTGAGTCGTGGGATAGTCGCCAATGCTTCAGGATCATCATGAGCTTCCTGTTCCTTCTGGAGCTCTTCGGCTTTGGCTACGATTGCTTTGTATTCGGTATCGTCCATATCCGCACGGGCAGAGGCGAGTTTGGCTTTTTCCCTTTCTTCCCGCTCTGGTCCGACTTTGCTGTCAGGAGTGAGAAGTACGGAAGTACGGTAATTGTTGTTCAGGAAAATCTCTTCGATAAGAGGTTCGAAAATCTTTTCGCCCTTTTCAATGCGTGCTTTGAGATCTGCCAGAGGCTGTTCATAGCGCACGTATTCAAGCGGATGTTCATCATAGAGCCACGAAGTCAGGGCGGTGATCATTACTGAAAGACCACGCGGATAGGAACCGGTGTTGTTCTCACGCAGGGAGAATTCAATAGTGTTCAGCGCTGCGTCAATGTCTTCGCGGGCAATACCTGTGGCTGCAAGGTCCTTAAGTGTTGAAAAGATCAGTTCTTCCACCTTGGGTGCGTCCTCAGCATTGATTCCTTTGAGGCCGGTGGAAAAGTAGAGCTGGCGCAGTTCGTTTTCCAGTCCTACTCCGGCCATGTCTTCTCCCAGCCCGGAATCATTAAGAGCTTTGCGCAGGGGGGAGGAGGGCAGGCCGATGAGGATCTGCTCCAGTACGCTTAGCTCAAGGTCGGACATGGAGTCGCGGTCACGGCCGATGCCAAAGTTGACGGTGAACATGGCTTTCTGGTTTCCGTCGTCAGAAGCAGCGTATTGTTTCTCAACTGCCACGGGCTTTTCAAAAGGAGCCTGTATCCCGATCTCGGATTTGGGGTCGATTTTTTCAAACTGGGAAAAATACTCGTCGAGCATTGCCAGCCGGTGCTGCGGATCATCATCACCGTAGAAAAATGCGTAGGCATTGGACGGGTGATAGTATTTTCCATGAAAGTCCATGAACTCATCAAAAGTCAGTTCAGGGATTACTTCCGGGTCACCGCCGGAATCCAGTCCGTAGGTGATGTCCGGAAAGAGTGAATTCTGTGTGGCTTCATAAAGAAGACTGTCCGGGGAGGAGTAGGCTCCTTTCATTTCATTGAATACAACCCCTTTGTAGCTCAGGGTGCCGTCTTCTTCGGGAACGTAATGCCAGCCTTCCTGCATGAGGGTGTTGGGGGTCAGGTTAGGAAAGAATACCGCATCAAGGTATACGCCTACAAGATTACGAAAATCCTGCTCATTGGGGCTGGCTACCGGATATACGGTTTTATCCGGGTAGGTCATGGCATTGAGGAAAGTTTGCAGGGAGCACTTTAAAAGCTCTACAAAGGGCTCTTTGACCGGATATTTTTTTGATCCGCAAAGTACGGAATGTTCGAGGATGTGCGGCAGTCCGGTGCTGTTTTCCGGGGGAGTACGGAAGCTTATGCCGAAAGTTTTGTTTTCATCATTATTAATAACGGACAGAACCCGTCCGCCGGTTTTCTCGTGTTCATAGATGACGGCCTCGCCGTTCAGTTCGTTCAGATATTCTCGTGATATTTCTTTGAAGCCATGTTCGTTGGTCATTTATATCTCCATATTTTTGATGATGACCGGAAATTACCTAAAAAAATTTTTCTTGGCAATGAACTAAACATTAATGGCAGCTTGTCCAGCCCTTGTAAAATCAAGCTTTTAAAAACTTAATGATAAAGATTATGATTATTGTTGACACTCAAAAAAGATTTTCATACTCTGCTTTCAACAGATGAGAAAAAAATGTTATCTAAATATTGATTTTGAATTTAAACACACAGGAGATAGAATATGAGCTGCACTGAAGTTTACGAAGAAGTCCTTTCATCCGCATCAATAGGCGAAACCGTTCCTGACTTTGTCATGGAAGCATATGATCCCGAAGATTGCGGGTTTACTGAAGTAAAATTTGAAGAAGTACGTAAAGCAGGTAAGTGGCTGGTACTGTTCTTTTACCCGGCTGACTTCACCTTTGTTTGTCCCACCGAGCTTGCTGACCTTGCGGACAAGCATGCTGAGCTGGAAAAACTTGGATGTGAAGTAGTTTCGGTTTCCACTGATACCAAGTTCACACATCTGGCTTGGAAGAATGACGAAAGACTGCTCCAGAATGTGAAGTACAAAATGGCAGCAGACCCCACCGGCGAAGTTTCCGACTTCTTCGGTGTATATGACCACAATACCGGTCTCGCACTGCGCGGAACATTTGTAATCAACCCCGACGGAATGCTGGTTTCTTCTGAAGTCAACTTCTACAATGTCGGCCGCAACGCAGAAGAACTGGTGCGTAAAATTGAAGCAAACGTATACCTCAAGGATCACCCGGAAGAAGCATGCCCCGCAAAGTGGACTCCCGGTGAAAAGACCCTGACTCCCAGTGAAAAGCTGGTAGGTAAGGTTTACGAAGAACTTAACGGCGAATAGATAGGGACTTTCCTAGTTGTCTCTTCTATAGAATAAGAAAGTTGACCAAAATTACAGTCTACCCTCGGTTAACATGATATAGACACACACCTCTCTCCTCATGACCACAGCTGTGCGCCCGGAATCCTCCATGTTCCGGGCGCACTTCTCTTTTGTTTGGGTGGAAAAGTTTGACCGCAACACTCAGGGAGTTTATCGTGAGATTCTGAGTAGAACTCTTTGAATAAACTTGAGGTAGATATGGTCTGGGACGGCTTTGATGCGGAAAAATTTGAGACATGGTTCAAAACCCCTGCCGGGCAGTTCGCCCTTGAGCAGGAGGTCGGACTTATGGATCACCTGATTTCCGGATGGCCACGCCGTAAAAGAAAGCTGCTGGAAGTGGGCTGCGGCACAGGGCTTTTTCTTGATCATTTGTATCGTTGCGGTTTTGATGTAAGCGGTGTGGATCATTCTCCGGTGATGCTTGAGGCTGCCCATAAGCGCTTGGGCAACCGGGCTTCTTTGTATCTGTGCAACGGTGAGCATCTGCCTTTTACAGATAATGAATTTGATTTCACTGTACTCTGGACCGTACTTGAGTTTTGCTCTGAACCAGAGGAGATGCTGCGAGAGGCCGCAAGGGTTTCCGCAGGGGGGATTCTAATCGGATTTCTAAACCGTCATTCAATATATTTTTTCACCCACGGCAGGATGTGGCCTTGGGCTTCCCCCTCAACCCTGCGTCAGGCCCATTGGTATTCGCCTTCCGAAATGCGCAGGGCGGTTAAGAAGACCAGCGGCTACAGTCCGATTATGACCCGTTCTGTCCTGCCCGGTCCCATGTGGAGTTGGAAAAACAGAACTCCGCTTAAACAGTTGAATGGAATTATCTACCCGCCATACTTCGGTGCTTTCACTGGATGCAGGGTCGACTTCCATAGCCGTAAGCCCATGAATCCGTTACATGCTTGGAAGAATATGCCTTCTGCTGTTACTTCCACCAAAAGGAAAACCCTGAAACCGGAATGCTTCCGGGATTCAAAGTAAATTTGCTAAGGAGATTTTCAGATGAAAAAAATGATTCCGCTGCTGATTGTTTGCATTCTATTTGTTGCTTCCGGTTGTGCCAATAAAGCTCAGTCCGGTGCCGGAATTGGGGCGCTGGCCGGGGCGACCATCGGTGCGCTTACCTTTAAAAATAAGGCTTCCGGTGCTGCCATCGGAGCGGGTATCGGTGCACTAATGGGTTATGTAGTAGGTAATGAGTGGGATAAAAAAGATGAGCAGCAGGTCTCAACTACTTTGGAAAACAACCATTCCGGTCAGACTTCCAGCTGGACCAACCCGGATACCGGAAAATCATATAGTGCCACACCTTCCCCGGCTTACGTGAATCAGGGTAAAATCTGTCGTGATGTTACAATTACGGAAGACGGAGGCGAGCAGATTCTGGCTAAGGCCTGCCGTGGCGATGACGGGGTCTGGCGTTTGAAGCAGTAGCTGATCTTTTCTAGAAATAACGGCCGCTATCCTGATCGGGACAGCGGCCGTTTTTTTGGGGGAGGGCTAATTATTAATTATGAAACCATCGCTTGAATTAATTTATCAAGCTCTTTGGTCATGTCGGCAATTTCATCAACCGATTGTGCTGCTTGGCGCATAGAGCTACTGGTTTCTTGCGAAATGCGGTCAACTTCTTCACTCGCTCTGGTGATTTGTTCCGCTGCAGCGGATTGTTCCTCGGATGCAGAAGCGATGGATTGCACCCGCACGGAGGAATCATCAGAGTAGTTTACGATTTCTTTAAGTACTTCCCCTGCCTTATCAGCTAGCTCCGTACTTGTGTTAACTGATTTTACCGCAGCTTCAGTGGATGAGATGTTATTGCGGCTTGAGGTCTGAATTGCGGTGACTGCATTGTTCACTTCTGTGGTTGCAGTCATTGTTTTTTCTGCAAGCTTACGAACTTCGTCGGCTACAACAGCAAATCCGCGTCCGGCTTCACCAGCACGGGCGGCTTCAATTGCGGCATTGAGTGCCAGCAGGTTGGTTTGGTCTGCAATATCACTGATGACTTCAATTATACTGCTGATTCCTTCTGCATGCTTACCCATTTCAATGGTGTCCGCGCGCAAACCTTCTGCCTGTTTTTGGATATCTCCAATGGCAACCACAACCTTACCTACTACTGCTGCGCCATCTTCGGCCTTTGTTCTGGCAAGGTTGGTGTTTTCAGCTGCTTCTGCCGCATTACGGGCAACTTCCACTACTGTAGCATTCATTTGTTCCATGGCGGTCGCAGTTTCAGCTGTTCGTTCACTTTGGATCGCTGCGCCCTGACTGGCTTCATCGACCTGCTGATTTAGTAATTCTGATGAAGACGCCAGTCTTTCGGAAATGGTGGAAGCCTGTTCGGCCAGAGCCTCAACTTTGCGCTGCATTCCGATTACTTCTGTCTGGTCGACAATGATTTCAAATACTCCGGTAAGTGATCCTTTGTTATCTGATATGGGAATACCGGTGTATGATACTGTGGTGTCGGAGGTTATTCTTGCTTTGTGGACAAGGTCGTCAGCGCTCAGGATTTTTTCGAAGTGGTTTCCATGAGTATTATTACTTAGCTGACCGATGCATTCCTTTCTATTATCTGCGGAGGGGATGAGTTCTGCAGATTGCGCAGCTTTGTTGCTGAACAAAACGGTTTGATCTTTGCCGATGCAGGTGATGGGATTAGCTATATCATCAAGATAATCAACAAGGGAGTCAGCAAGAGTATTGGCGTTGTTCATTATTCCGGCAAAGAAACCTGAGAGGGTGCTGTTGTCAGCCCTGAAGCGCAGATCTCCGAGTTTGATTTTTTCTACTGTTTCTTCGAGCTCCCTAGAAATTGAAGTCAGGCTGTCATTGATGCCCAGCATGGCAAGGCTGACTCCTTGGGCTTTTTCCCTGACAATTTCTTTGGCCGCATCAAGGTCTCCCGCAGCAATTCTGGTGGCAATGTGCTGAATTGCTTGGGGTTCTCCTCCAAGTTGAGACATAATGGAACGACCGATCAGTATGGTGACTACAATAGAAATAAAAATAGCGGCAACGATGATCGCAATCATTGTGTTTTGCCCTGAAGTGTAATCGGACTCAGCCTGACGGTATACTTTTTCGGCAACAACGAGCTGTACATCAATGAGTTTTGCAATAACCTCGGTCACTGGATCGATGACCGGGTAAAGTTCTTGCTGGATGTATCTGACAAGATCCTGTTCGTTATTTTTTTGTATTATTGAGCGCAGTTTGGCGATGGATTTATCTGCAAGTTCTAATTTAGGTTTAAGTTCTTTGATCAGTTTTTCTTCATCTGCAACCAACTCCGTACCCAAGAAGGCATCAAGTTCTTTTTTTATATTCTTTTGAGCTGTATCAATATTTTCCATTCCCTGATTCCAGCTCAAAGCATTGCTGCGGACTTTGTGCGATGTATCGACAATGTTGACAGCGTATTCGTCGGAAATGATTTTGAGCTGTTTAAGCGGAATAATGCGGTCAAGATAAACCGTTTTAAGTCCCAGATTGGACTCTGAGGTAAGTTTTAACCCCAAAGCTACAGATAATACCATCAGCAACACCAACACAGTGGCAAGAATGCCTATTCGGATGCTAATGCGCATATTACTGAGAATATTCATAATACCCCTCCAATTTGTGTGATTTATCAATAATCAATATTGATATTAGCACATATGATCATTGTAAGGGAGGAGTATTTAAAAATATTTAGTGAGGTGTGTAGTCACTGAAACGTCAGCAGCCAATGTGAGAAATAGGAGTGAGTACTGATTATAATAAATAGAATAGGTTGCACTCAGATTAAATGGAAGCTAAAGGAAGTGCTTGCTCCTATGTTGGAAAGAAGACCACTCCCTGGGGAAGTGGAAGAATGGAAGTGGCCTTCTTTTCAGCGGAATCCCGCCAACTATTTAACGATTAGCAATTGGACGTCGCAAACGTTAGTGTTGGTGGGGCCTGTTTTAAACAAGGCTCCTACCATTTGAAGGAAGTGGTAGGAGTCGTTGTTTTTTAAATATTCGGCAATGGAAAGTCCCTTTTCTCGTGATTTTTCCAGAACCGCAGAGTCGGCAAAGCCTCCGGCTGCGTCAGTTGGGCCGTCGTTGCCGTCAGTTGATGCGGCGAGGAAGTGTATGGACTCGCCGTTAAGCTCATCCTGTCCCAGTCGCATAAGAAATTGCAGGGCCATTTCCTGATTGCGGCCGCCCTTGCCGTTGCCTTTCAGGGTAACCACTGTTTCACCGCCTACGATTATGCAGGCCGGTTTCTTTTCTAGAAGTTCCCATTCACGCTCATCCTGAGCTATAGCCCAAAGCATGTCTGCTGCATCAGCTGCTTCTCCCTGTAGGCGGGAGGTCAGCATACGGACGTTGTATCCCAGTTCTTCAGCTTTATCGCGCGCACCTAGCAGGGCGATGCGGTTGGTACCGATTAGAATATTCTCTGCCCGGATTTCACTGAACTCATCCTTTTTTAATGTCTCAAGCAGTTTGCCTGTGTTGCCCAGCTCTAATGCTCTGACAACGTTGGCCGGGATTTTATCGCGCAGTTCGTAATTATCAACGATGGACATGGCATCGCAATAGGTGCTGCGGTCATAGCTGGTCAGGCCGGAGGCGATAGTGTCGAGATTGTCTCCGACAACATCAGAAAGAATGAAGTTCAAACTGCGTGCAGGGCGCAGGCAGCGCAAAAGCCGTCCGCCTTTGAGGGATGAAAGATGTTTGCGGATGCAGTTGATCTCGCTGATATCGGCACCGCAGGCCAGCAGAGCCTTGGTGGTATTCTGCTTGTCCTCAAGGGTTACTTCGATTTTCTCCCCGTCCACCTCAGCATGCATGGGGCTGGAGAGCAGGGCGGAACCGCCACCGGAAACAAGATTGATGACCAGAGTTTTGTCGGTGGTGGAGCAGGCCAGTTCTTCAATTTCACGAGCAGCACGGACACTGTTGTCGTCCGGTACCGGATGGGCCGCTTCAATGGTTTGGATGTATTTGAGCTCTTCGGTGTGTCCGTATTTTACGGAGATAAGGCCTGACTCAATGCGCGAGCCTAGAATTTTTTCAATGGCGAGGGCCATTTTGGCTGTAGCCTTACCTGCACCGATAACAACAATGCGCTCGAATTCCTGAAGATCAACAATCACATCACCTTCGTCCATAGCAACGGTCAGGATTTCGCCTTCAAGGGAAACCCTGTTGGTAATGATTTTATATGGATCAACGCGGTCCAGAGCTTCGGCAAATATCTGCCGGAGATGTTCCTGTTCGTTGGTCATCATAATTTGATCCTCAAGTTTGTTTTGCAAGGAAGGCAATGCGTGTCCCCGCCATATGCAACCTTGCCGCATGCATGGTTACAACACCTTCCGGCAGAGAATGCCCGCTAGCCGCGCATTGCCTATTTATTCAAACCGGCATCGCCCAGAGCTTTCAGGGCTTCACGTAAATGGGAAGCCATCAGCTGTGCGGCCAGTTCGCCATCTCGGTTCTTGATTGCGGCTAAAATTTCTTCGTGCTCTTTCAAGCTTTTGTTGGGTTGCCCCGGAATCTTTAGGGGAGCTTTCCAGCCTTCAATCATTGATTTGTAAAGTGCATCCATAATGGATGAGAGAACTTTGTTGCCCGTGGCCTTGCCGATTAAGCGGTGAAATTCCGCATCAACCATGATCGCGCGGGGCAGATCCTCTTCTTCAACGGTTTTCTTGAATTCTTCGTGGGTTTTCAAAAGTTCCTCGAAGTCTTCATCAGAAATTCGTTCCGAAGCCATGCGGGCCGTGCTGGGTTCCAGCAGAGAACGCACTTCGAAAAAGTGGCGTAGAGCTTCGTAATTGTCAGTCAGCCAAGTGGAAAGGGGGCTGAAAATATCCCCTTCGTAGCTTTTTACAAAAGCTCCGATTCCGGGCTGTGTTTCAATGAATCCCTTGATTTCCAGAATTCTGAGTGCTTCGCGGATAGACCCCCGGCCTACCTGTAGCTCCTTCATGAGCTGTCGCTCGGATGGAAGCGGTTCGCCTTCTGCAAAAGTCTTGTTCTGAATCAGTTCTTCCAGCTGTTTGGCTGCTGTTTCAGAAACTCTGACTTTCTTAATGGGTTTAAACATTTTTGCGCACATATAATGATTCTGGTCTCTTATGTGATTGAGACGGGATTCCTTTTTTCTGTTGGTCTGACATCTTACTGTCTACTGGTCCTACCAGTATAACTGAGAGCGAAAATAGTCAAGTGAAGCCTTGTTTCAAGGGTCATAATGACGGAAAATATATTTTTGGGTATTCCTTAAGATAGTTCAATGTGTTAGGTTATGGAATTATGAGGGGGTAAGTATTCACAGTGGGGAGTGTGATTTTTGGTGCTTTAGAGGAGAGTGTACTATGAATTGGAAGAATTTAAGATTAGCCTATAAATTTGTTATAGGCTTTGGGGCTGTATTGTTGTTGCTGGTTCTACTTGGGGGGTGGTCCATATCCGGAATCGGTACAATTGTGGGGAATGCAGAAGAGGTTATTGCGGGGAATAAACTCAGGGGAGATTTTGTACAGAAAATTGTAGATCATCTGAACTGGGCCAATGAAGTGAATAGACTGCTGACAGATAAGGATGTTCACGAAATTGATGTTCAGGCAGATCCTCATAAATGCGGTTTCGGTAAATGGTATTACAGTGAAGACCGCAAGAAAGCGGAAAACTTGGTTCCTGAAATTAAGCCATTGTTGGCAAAGATCGAGTCTCATCACAATAAGTTGCATAAATCAGCTATTGCAATTGAAGAGAAGTATGAAAATGTCGATCCGGCTATGGGCAGCTTTTTGAGAGAAAAAAAAGTTGATCATCTTAATTGGATGGTTGCTGTCTTGAAGCAGCTCATGAATCCAGAGTCCAAATCCATAACTGTTCAGGCAGATCCCCATAAATGTGGATTGGGTAAATGGCTTTACTCATCAAGGGTTAAGGAGATGGGAAGAGAGCATCCTGAATTCGGGGCTCTTTTGGAAAAAGTCTATGAACCGCATACCAAGCTGCATGATACTGTAAAAACGCTTAATTCATATCTTGCCCGTGGGGATAGGGAAGGAGCACAGAAGTATTTCTCTGCCAATGTTGAAAAGTATGCCGCTGAAACTTTGGATAGGATTGAAGCCCTTATCCAGTGGCATGAAGGTGAAACAAAACTTCTTGCTGAGGCTACTGATATCTATGCAACAGTCACGGTCCCGGCACTTAAACAGATTCAGTCCATATTGACGGAAGTACGCAAGACGGTAGCCGATAATATTATGAGCGATCAGCAAATGCTTGATGCCGCAGCCGCAACGAGACAAATCATCGTTGTTGTCAGCCTTGTAGCGGTAGTTATCGGTATCCTTATGGCATGGATTATTGCGAAGGGAATTTTAGGTCCTCTGAATAAGGGCTTGGATTTTGTCGCTGATGTAAGCGAAGGCGACCTTTCCGCAGATGTGAACCTTGATCGCAAGGATGAACTCGGTAAGCTCGCAGATGGAATGCGTAATATGGTTCATAGGCTGCGGAGTGTTGTCGCTGAGGTAAATAGTGCTTCCGACAGTGTTGCTAGCGGTAGTGAGGAGCTTTCTGCTTCTGCTGAAAGTCTTTCACAGGGAGCCACAGAACAGGCTGCCTCTATTGAAGAGGTTTCATCATCAATGGAAGAGATGGCAGCCAATATTAAGCAGAACGCTGATAATGCTGTCCAGACCGAAGGGGTTGCAGATAAGTCTCAGGTTCAGGCATCCCAGAGTGCTGAAGCTGTAAGTGAAGCGGTGCAGGCGATGAAAAGCATCGCTGAGAAGATTATGATTATTGAAGAGATTGCCCGTCAAACCAATTTGCTGGCACTTAACGCTGCCATCGAAGCAGCCAGGGCAGGTGAGCACGGTAAAGGCTTTGCCGTAGTTGCCGCCGAAGTGCGCAAGCTTGCTGAACGCAGTGGTATCGCTGCTGCTGAAATCAGTGAACTCTCTTCATCCTCTGTCGTTGTGGCGGAAAAAGCAGGGGAGATGCTACAGGAATTGGTGCCCAGTATCAGCCGTACAGCGGAATTGGTGCAGGAAATTGCTGCAGCCAGCAATGAGCAGAATACCGGTGTAGGGCAAATCAATAAGGCTATCCAGCAGCTCGATACTGTAATTCAGCAGAATGCTTCCGCATCTGAAGAAATGGCTTCCACCTCAGAAGAGTTGTCTCGTCAGGGACAGCTTTTGCAACAGGCGATGTCTTTCTTCAAGTTAAGCGGCGGTCCTGCTCCCATGCTTCCTGCGGGTAGTTCTTCTCCCGAAGATGATGGTTTTGACAGGTTTTAAGTTTAATCAGTAGCTAAATGAAAAGGCGCATCCTTTCGGGTGCGCTTTTTTTATTTTTTGGTGGCCTTGATTACAATGTCCTTTCCGCAAAGAGCGGGAGTGGAGAGCAGGACATCCCGGACAAAGGTGTTTGCCTTGCGTTGTTCCGGGGTGACCTTTTCGTATCCTTCGCGATTCTTTTTGTGGAAGAGGATGAAAAATGTTGTGGCCAGCCAGATCAGCGGTTTGAAGATCAGCCATGCCTTGTCGCTTTTCCTGATTTCGGAAGAGGTTACTTCTTCGATGTTGTATCCGGTTTTGCGCAGGAAGTAGTCCATTTCCGGGTAACCGATTAGGTTGATGTGTTCCTCTCCCATGATCAGATCCAGATTAATGGGGGAGGGCATACCCCGGTAAAAGCCTGTAAAAAAGTGATAAGCCCTTGAGCGCAGGCAAAGACGGTTGGGGAAGGTCAGGATCAGGGTCCCACCCGGAGAAAGGTGTTTGTGAAACATCCTTAAAGTGTGTGGGACGCTTTCGATGTGCTCGATAACTTCCCTGCAAATGATGGCATCAAAAGGGCCGTTGTCTATTTCGTAATCTGCGGCATTAAGATCTACTTTGACTTCATGAAGACCTTCGGCTCCTTCCTGCACAAAGTTGGTGATTGTGAGGTCGTGCCCTTCGGACTTGAGTTCCAAAGCAAGGATTCCTTCCCCAGCGCTTGTTTCGAGTATTTTTGCCGGTTTTTTGGAAGGGAGCATCTTTTTGATGATGTTATCCTTGGCAATATCTCTGACGTGCTTGAGTATTTTTTTGCCTGCGATGTCTATTTCTATGCGGTTGTTTTTTTTGCCCATCGGATGCTCCTTGGTCTGTTTGCAAAAAAGAGGGGATATTTATCTTTATTAAGATGTTCTTAATCTAAATAGAACCGCATCTTGATAGATATTAAGGAGAGTAGTGTCAATAAAGACTTATAAACAGAAAAAGGGCATTTCATCTAAGATGAAATGCCCTTTTCTTTCAAAATGGTGGGTCGTGCTGGGCTCGAACCAGCGACTCTCTGCTTAAAAGGCAGATACTCTACCAACTGAGTTAACGACCCGTATATTTTAAAGCGCGTCTATCAAGATTATCAAGTTGCTCGAAGCTTGTCAAGAACTTTTTTTAAACGGGTTTTGATAGACCGCCGTTTTGAAAGATCATTTCCGCTCTTGCGGAATTTGTTCGGATGGTGGGTCGTGCTGGGCTCGAACCAGCGACTCTCTGCTTAAAAGGCAGATACTCTACCAACTGAGTTAACGACCCTCTCCGTGCGAACGAAGAAGCTTTTATCCAGACAGCATCTTCCTGTCAACTAAAAAAATGAAAAAAGTTTATTTTTTCTTGTTTTGGTGTTAGAATCTCTCCTCTTCAATATACCTTGCAGTTTTTTGGGGCTGTGTTTTGTGTCTTTATGTATCTGAAATATAAGGACAAGTTGTAAAAAAGTTGACAAATATGTTTTGTTTTCCTATATTGGCTAGGCTAAATGGAGTGCCGACACCTATTTGGCAATAAATTATGGAGGAAACCTATAAATGACTCGTAAAGACCGTACCGAAGGCATCTATAGCCGTCGTGAAGTTCTTGATGAAGGCGAAAGACGCCAATACTGCGCCCTGCAGCTCAAAGAACTTTTGACCTATGCCTACCGTTATTCTGAAGACGTCAAAAAACGTTTCGACAGAGCTCAGTTTCAAGTCGATAAGTTCAAAGAACTTTCCGATCTTAAACATATACCTATATTAAAGAAGAAAGAACTGATCTTCCTGCAGTCCATGGGACCGCGTCTTGGCGGATTGCTGACCAAAGACCTTGGCGAACTGCGCCGCATCTTCCTTTCTCCCGGTCCTATCTTCGATCCTGAAGATCGTTCCGATGATTACTGGGGATGGACTGAAGGTTTCTACGCTGCCGGATTCCGTTCCGGTGACGTAGCACAGGTTACTTTCAACTATCATCTGGCTCCTGCCGGACTTATGTTTGAAGAACCCCTGCGTAACCTTAATTGCGCAGTTGTTCCTGCTGGTCCCGGTTCTACCAATAGCCAGCTTGAAATCATGCAGAAGCTTCGTGTTACCGGCTATGTCGGTACTCCCAGTTATCTGATGCATCTGGCTCAGAAGGCTGAAGAAGCCGGCCTGAACCTGCGTAAGGACCTGTATCTTGAAGTCGCATTTGTTACCGGGGAAAAATTCTCCGAAAAAATGCGTTCCGATCTGGAGAAGAAATTCGATCTGATCATGCGTCAGGGTTACGGAACCGCAGATGTCGGTTGTATCGGTTACGAGTGCTACCACAAGAATGGTCTGCACATCACCAACCGTGCTTTTGTTGAAATCTGCCATCCCGATACCGGTATTCCGCTTAAGGACGGTGAAGTTGGTGAAATCGTAATCACCGCTTTCAACAAGACCTACCCCCTGATCAGACTCGCTACCGGCGATCTGAGCTACATTGACCGCACTCCTTGTCCCTGCGGACGTTCCACACCGCGCCTCGGTAACATCGTTGGCCGCGTGGATACCACTGCACGTATCAAGGGTATGTTCGTCTATCCCCATCAGGTTGAACAGGTCATGGCACACTTCGAAGAAGTCAAACGCTGGCAGATCGAAGTTACCAACCCCGGCGGCATTGATGAAATGATCCTCAACATTGAGGTTTCCAACTTCAAGCGTGAAGATGAGCTGCTGCACATGTTCCGTGAAAAGATCAAGCTGCGCCCCATGCTCAAGGTTCTGACTCCCGGCTCACTGCCTCCGCAGATCAGGCCCATTGAAGATAAGCGTAACTGGGATTAACCCGGGTATGACTTTTAATACCATCAACAAGTGCGCAAGGGCCGTTCTGGTCCTTTGCGCACTTTTTTTTGTGCTTGGCGGTTGTGTGAAGAAAAACATTCCACCAGAAATGGCGGTTTCTTTCCTGCCTTGTTCCGGGGATTATATTG
Source organism: Maridesulfovibrio salexigens DSM 2638 (assembly GCF_000023445.1). Classification (GTDB taxonomy): domain Bacteria; phylum Desulfobacterota; class Desulfovibrionia; order Desulfovibrionales; family Desulfovibrionaceae; genus Maridesulfovibrio; species Maridesulfovibrio salexigens. Next base: position 44,935 of record NC_012881.1, read on the forward strand.
ATCAGGTGGGCGATCCGCTTCCTTTCGATAAGCTAATGGTCGAGGCTGCAAAGGCCGACTACGTGCTCATCGGAGAAGGGCATACCTCCATTTGTGACCACAAGGCTCAGTTTGAGATTCTTGAAGGTTTGACCCGTGGGCATACTAAGGTCGCAATCGGTCTTGAGATGGTTACCGCTCAGAAGCAGGATATTCTTAACCGTTTCAATCTGGGTCAGATTCCGGTCTTGGAGCTGCCCAAGGAACTTGATTGGGAGAATGGCTGGCGTTTTGATTTCAATATGTTCAAGCCGATTTTTGAACTGGCGGAAAAGCGCAGGTTGACTGTTGCCGGATTGAATTTTCCTTTTCGAGTGGTCAGAGAGGTTCGCGAGAAAGGCCTTGAAGGGCTTACCCCGGAAGACAGGGCTATGTTGCCGGAAAAAGTTATCTCTCCCGCGCCTGAACAAGAAGAAGGTTTAAAAGAAGTACTGGCCATGCATCAGGGCCGTGATGCAACGGACCCCAAGCAGATTGAGCGTTTTTTTCTTGTCCAATCTCTTTGGGATACGGGGATGGCGGAAAAGGCCGTGCAATTGCGCCGAAGTTCCGGGCATCCGGTGGTGATTCTTGCCGGGGGCGGACATGTAGAGCACGGTTGGGGCATACCCCGCAGGCTGAAAGTACTTGACCCGCAGGCTAAAGTTATGACCATCATGCCTTGGCGTGGTGATGAATTTTATCCCACAGCAGCGGATTCATTCTTTTATTGTCCGCCGTCTTATGAAAGTCGCATGGGCATGACAATTGAAATACGTCAGGGAAGGGCGGTGATCAGCGCTGTTAAGCGTGACCGTAAGGGCTACAAGAAAGGATTGCGCCCCGGCGATATTATTTCCAAGGCTCAGGGAATTCCCGTAACCAGCCTGACTGCCATGCACATGGCCGGGTCCAAGGCCCACAAGGAAGACAAGCCGCTGGTTTTCACCATTGATCGTCGCGGTGAGATTTTCGACCTTGATATGGGCAGACTGACCCGCATGAAGAAAGATAAATAAGATATTTCAGGAAGTGTAAAATGCCAGAATTGCCGGAAGTAGAAGTAATCTCCCGTGGTCTTGCCGAATCTCTTGAAGGCAAGACAATTGAATCTGTTAAAATTCTCAACCACAGTTCTGTAAAAATGCCGTGGTATCTGTTTTCCTCTCGCGTGGCAGGGGAGAAGATTACCCGCATTCATCGTCGCGCTAAGTTGCTGATCATGGATCTTGGCGATGATTTGCATATAACCTTTCATCTTAAGATGACCGGAAGGGTCCTTGCTCATGAAGGCCCAACCACCCCAGAGCCGCACACCCGTATTGTTTTCGGTCTTACCGACGGCGGTTCTATTGAATTTCACGATACCCGCAAATTCGGAGAAGTACGCGCATTGAACAATGAAGAGCTTCAGGAATGGGATTTTTATAAGAATCTCGGTCCCGAGCCTCTGGAAGTAACAGCCGAAGAACTCGCGGAACGTATCACCGGACGCAAGGCCCAGATCAAGGGCTTACTGCTCAATCAGTCCGTAGTGGCCGGGTGCGGAAACATTTATGCTGACGAATCCCTGTTTCGTTCCGGCATTCATCCCAAGGCAAAGGCATCCGATCTTTCTAATGAATCTCTGGTGAAACTGTTCACTGAATTGCAGGCTGTGCTTAAGCAGGCAATTCAGGAAAACGGTAGTTCCATCCGCGATTACGTGGATGCGGGCGGTGATGCCGGAGGCTTTCAGAACAGTTTTAAAGTTTATGGCAAGAAAGGCGAGCCCTGTCCCGATTGCGGGAAGATATTTGAAGGCGCTACCGTCGCGGGACGTACTTCCACTTTTTGCAGTAATTGTCAGAAAATGAAGGATTAGTATGCCTTCGGCGACCCTCCGGGGGCCGGAGAAACTTTTTGTAAAAAGTTTCTCTGGACTCTTCAAAAACTTTTAGTAAGGCTTCGCCGCTGTAAATGACAAATTTTCTATGATGAGAATTATTTAAAACTATTAAAAGTTTTTGGGATTCTTAAACCCTTTTTTCAAAAAGGGTTTAAGCCGCCGGAGGCTTTCTTCAAATGACCGCTGAATCCAGTAAAATAGTCCGCAACGCCTCGGTAGTAGCCGGGGCGACTTTGCTTTCAAGGGTCCTTGGCTTTGTCAGGGACCTTATTGTTGCGTTCGCGTTAGGCGCTGGTCTGCCTGCGGATGCATTTTTTGTGGCCTTTCGTATTCCAAACCTGTTGCGCAGGCTGTTCGGGGAAGGCTCTTTGACCATGGCTTTTGTCCCGGTTTTCAGCCGCGTGCGTAAGGAACAGGGTGATGCTGCGGCCTTTGAAATGGCAAGGTCTTCCATGCTTTGGCTGCTGCTCATTCTTGGAGCACTTACCGTGCTGGCAATTGTCGGTGCCAAATACATTGTAATGCTGATTGCGCCCGGGTTTATCGGAAATCCCGCGTTGATGTCTCTTACGGTCGATTTGGTAAGAGTTTGTTTCCCTTATGTTATTTTTATTTGCGGTGTTGCGCTTTGCATGGGCATCCTGAATAGTATGGGCCATTTTCTGGCTCCGGCACTGGCTCCGTGCATGCTCAATGTTGCTTTGATAGGATCGGCTCTGATCGGCTATTTTACCGGGAACAGTGTTGCTTTGTTCATGGCTTGGGGTGTGCTTATCGGTGGAGTGCTGCAATGGATGCTGCAACAGCCTTATCTTAAGCGTATCGGGCTTCATTGGCGCGGTAAGGCGGAGCTTGATAACCCCGGTGTGAAACGCATGGGTAAACTCATGCTGCCCACTGTTCTGGGAGCGGCTGTCTATCAGATCAACGTGGTTCTGGGTACTTTGCTGGCTTCGTTTCTTCCTGTCGGTTCTGTTTCCTATCTTTATTATGCCGACCGCCTAGTACAATTCCCGCTGGGTGTTTTCGGTATCGCTGTAGGTACGGCGGCCCTGCCCAGTCTGGCAAAGCTTTACGTTGAAGGGCAGCATGATGATTTCGCCAAGACCCTTAAGCAGAGTGTCGGCTTGATCCTGTTTATTTCCCTGCCTGCAATGGCTGGTTTGGTCTCCCTTGCCGAGCCGCTTATCGGTTTACTTTTTCAGCGCGGGGCCTTTGATGCACAGGCGGTGACAGCTACTTCGCAGGCGCTTATGGCTTATGGAATCGGCCTTCCGTTTATTGCCATGTCCCGTCCGTTGGTTTCAGCCTTTTATGCACAGGAAGATACCCGGACTCCGGTTAAGGTAGCCATCTTATGTTTATTGGTTAATGTTGGCGCAGGGTATCTGCTCATGCAGCATATTGCCCATGTGGGTCTGGCCTTGGCGGTATCGATTTCGTCCATGCTCAATTGTCTGCTTCTTTCTATTATTATGGGCCGCAGGACCGGACTCTTCCCGATGCCGTTTGGAAGTGTGGCAAAGAGCGTTCTGCTCAGTGCATTGATAGGTGCAGGGGCGTGGTACAGTGCCGGGTATGATATTTTATGGTTCGCACTTATCCCGGTTTGGATGGCGGTTTATGGATTCGGTTCGCTGCTGCTCAAGTCAGATGATGCTCGTATGTTAGTTGGGGCATTGCGAAGAAAGATTTAATGCGCTTTGCGATTGTTATGAGTTGATTATGCCTCCGGAGGCTTAGCACTTTTTGCAAAAAGGGCTAAGAACCCCAAAAACTTTTTTTAGTTTTGGTTTGGTCTCATGTTTGAAGAAATCCGTAATTATTTTCCACGTGGACTTGTACAGCCTCAGTCTGGTTTCAGGTTTTCCACAGACTCTCTGCTGATCAGTAGTTTTGTGTCTGTTCCCAGTCAGGCTCGTGTGCTTGATCTTGGAACAGGCAGTGGAGTTATTCCGCTGGGCATTATGCTGCGTCATCCGGATAAAGGTCTGAACATCACCGGACTGGAAATTAATTCTGATATGGTTGCGGCTGCGGAAGAGAATGTGCAGAAACTTGGTTTTGCTGAGGAAATCGGCATTGTGCAGGGCAATGTCTGCACACCGGATTTCGCCCCCGCCGGGAGTTACGATCTGGTGGTCTCCAACCCGCCGTACCGTAGCGAGGGCAGAGGTAAGGCCTGTCCGGATGAAGATCGCAACAAGGCCCGGTTCGAGATTGATTGTGATCTTGATGCATTTGTTGCCACGGCATCACGCATGGTCCGTAACAGGGGGCGGGTCTGCTTTGTTTTTCTGGCAGAGCGGCTGACCGAGCTAATTGATTCCTTCACCCGTCACAAGCTGGAACCTAAGCGCATGAAATTTATCCACGGGCGCATAGATTCGCCATCAAAAGTAGTAATGCTTGAAGCTGTGAAGGGCGGCAAGCCGGGGCTGATTCTGGAACCGCCTGTGATTTTATTTGAAAGAGATAATTCCTTAACTCCATCTTCAATTGAGTATTGTCCATTCATTGCCAAGTAGTTAGCCTCCGGCAGCTTAAACCTTTTTTGTAAAAAGGGTTTAAGAATCCCAAAAACTTTTAATAGTTTTAATTTTGGGTTAACTCGGCAATGTGTTTATTTTGAATTGATTCTGATTTGTTAGAACAACAGAGCGAAGCTTATTAAAAGGTTTTGAAGGGATGGGGTCTGGGGAAGGGAAACTTTGGCAAAAGTTTTCCCCCTCTGGTCGCCGAAGGCATTCATGATCAAAAAAATATTACTAAAAAATTTCTTGGCCCATGCGGAAACCGAGATTGAGCCCGGTCCGGGCATGACCGTGCTGACTGGTCCCAACAACAGCGGTAAATCTTCCATTGTTGAGGCTTTGCGCTGCATTGCAACCAATCCGCTGCCGAAACATTTTATTCGTCACGGAGCTAAACAGGCTCGTGTTGAATTGGAAATGGATGATGGCGTTCGTGTGGCGTGGATTCGTAAAAAGGCTACTGCGTGGTATGAAGTTCTTCGCCCCGATGAAGAGGAATGGGAAGTTTATGCCAAATTCGGGCGTAATACCCCGGAAGATATTTTGAACATTTTGCGCCTTAATCAGGTTCCGTTGGAAGGCGGCAAATCGCTTGATGTCCACATCGGCAACCAGCGTAATCCTATCTTTCTGCTCGATCAGCCTTCATCTGTTGCCGCTCAGTTTTTTGCTTCGTCTTCGGAAGCTTCTCATTTGTTGGCCATGCAGACAGAACTTAAAAACCGTGTTCGTGCTGCCAAGCGGGAGAAAAGTTTCCAGCAGCAGAAACTCGATGAAATCCGTACTGAGCTTGATGAACTGCAAACCCTGCCCGATGTAAATCTGGAACTTGAAACTGCCCGAGATCTGAAAGGGCGGATGGATGTTCTGGATAATGAAATCCCGGCGGTAGAAAAATATCTGCAACGTAAAGGCGAGCTTGAAAATTACAAAACAAGCCTCGGCGCGCGGGAAAAAGAATTGTCGGAATTGAAGGAAGCGCCCGAACTTTTTCCTTCCGTACCTTTGGAGCGTGTGGTTTCAGGCATGGAGCGTTTGCGTATTCATGGGCAGAATCTGAAAGCAAGGTCTGAGTCACTTGACGGATTACAAGTACCTCCCGAACTTTTCCCGGTACAGCGTCTGGAAGCGGAGCTTGTGCGGCAAAATCAACTTACTTTTGCAGAAGAAAAACAGAATGCACGACGCAAGGTGCTGGAACCGCTCTCATCTCCTCCTCAGCTGGAAGATGTTACTGCACTTTCCGCAACTATCCACAATCTGTCCGGCAACTATGGGGCAAGGGATGAGATTTTACGCCGCGCTGCTGTGTTGGTTCCGTTAAATGAGCCTCCAGAACTTCATGATTTTTCGGCTCTTATGAAGGTTATGAACAATCTTTCTTCTTTGCACAAAGCACAGACAGACGCGCAGGCCCGTTTGACTGAACTTGAAAAGTCCGAATCTGACCTTAAACAGAAGATTGAGGTCCGACTGGCAGAAATTGGGAATTGTCCGCTCTGCGGCGGTGATCTTGATGCGCAAAAGTTGATCGGGGAGGAAAGTAATGAGTCTTGAGAAAGTAAAAGCTAACGGGCTTTTCCTTATCGGAGACCCTCATATAGCCTCTACTCCTCCGGGCCAGCGGCTGGGAGATTTTGCTGCGGACGTACTGGAAAAATTGGAAGCCTGTTTTGAGCGAGCTGCTGAATTGGAAATGATCCCGCTGATTCTGGGTGATCTTTTCCACTGGCCGCGTGATAACGGCAATTCCTTGCTGGTGGATATGATCGGGCTGTTCGGTAAGTATAAGCCTTTTGTGTTGGTGGGTAACCATGACAAATATCAGGCTCGTTTCACTCCGGACGTTTCCATGGCCGTGCTTGATGCCGCCGGGGTTATCAATTTGATTAGTGAACAGGGTCCGGCTTTTGAACTTGAGACTCCGCAGGGGCTGGTATTGATTGGTGCGTCGCCGGATTCCACGCCCATTCCCAAGGAGTTTGATCGCGAGGACGGGAAGTATATTAAGGTAGTCTGGGTGACTCATCATAATATTTCTTTTCCCGAGTGCGAGAAAAAGCAGCACGCTATCAAGGAAAAAACGGGCATAGACTGGATTATTAACGGTCATATTCATCGTCCGCGCGAATCTATCACCAAGGGGATGACGACTTGGGCTAACCCCGGAAATATTACCCGTCTTGTTTTTTCCCGGTTGGCTCTTGAGCGTAAACCGCAGGCAGGAATCTGGACTCCGGCTTGTGATGATCTTGATAAATGGGAAATTCCTCATCGTGACTTTTACGAAGTATTTCCTAATCAGGAATTTTTACCCGAAGCTGAAGATGCGGCAGCAGCCGAATCAAAATTTTTACAGGGCCTTGAGCGTCTGGCATGGAAAAGAACCCATGAAGGCGAGGGGCTTAAGCAGTTTTTAACAGATAATATCGACCCGGAAGAGCCGGAAAGCACTCTAATCTGGGAATTGTATACGGAGGTTACCGATGGCAATGGGTAATGGAATGAATAATGGTACAAGTCAGCCCGTAAATGGACTTGAGCAGGAACTTAATCTGCTCAAAGATCAGCATAAATGGTTGCATGACAAGAAAATCCGCACTGAGCAGGAACTTGCAAGCACCACCAGCCAGCTTGCTGCTTTGGAAGAAGAAGCTAAGGCTCAATACGGTACCAGCGATCCGCAGGAACTGGCTAAGCTTCTGGAAGAGAAAAAAGCTGAAAACGCACGTTTAGTTACCGAGTACCGTTCCCATATCATGTCGATTAAAGAAGGTTTGGATAACTTGGAAGGCAATAATTAATGCCTCCGGCGGCCTATATGGAACAATCTGAAATTACACTTGAATCCTTAGAACGCAGAGCAGATCGGTTAAGTGCTAAGGCTTCGTCACGCATGGATGACTGGCTGTCTTTGCGTGAAGAGGGCCGCAAGGTCGATGAATTTTTGGAAATAGCTCCGGGCGCGGCTGATCGGTTGGAAGAGCTTTCCACCGCTTTGTTCGGGGAACTTTTGAGCGAACTTGAGACCAACCTTACTCATGCCATCCGTGAAATTCTCGGGCAGGATCGCGAAGTTAAGGCTGTTGCCTCTATTCGTGATAAAAAGTTGCAGGTTGATTTCCAGATTTTAAATCAGGGCGGCGAAGAAGATATCATGGTCGGGCAGGGCGGCTCGGTTTGTAATATTTTATCTGTGGGATTGCGGCTTATTGCTCTGTCGCGGCTGAATCCTGAAGCGCATAGGCCCTTTCTGGTACTGGATGAACAGGATTGCTGGCTGCGTCCTGACCTTGTGCCCGGATTTATGGAATTGATCAGGACCATTGCAGAGCGGCTGGGTTTTCAGGTGCTCGTTATCAGTCATCATCCTTTAGATTTATTTTCTGAAAGTGCGGATGCAATTCTGGCTTTGCAACCACAGAAAGAAGGTGGTCCGTCTGTGGAAAGGGTTAAGTAAGGGTCTGAAATTAAAGAACTGGTCTTTTGCTGGTTGTTTGCGGATTTTTGCTGTATCCTGCCTTCAGTTAATCAAGTTTTTTAGCGGAGTTTATATAAAATGGCTGAACAAAGTCTGAAACGCATTCTGGATATCCCCCTTGAAGTTAAAGTTGAAATGGGGCGGACCAAGCTTTTGGTCAACGAGATCATCCAGTTCGGTCAGGGTACGGTTATTGAGTTGCATAAACTGGCCGGGGAACCGCTGGATATGTATGTTGAAGGCCGTTTGGTTGCGCGTGGTGAGCTTGTTGTAATCAATGAGAATTTTGGATTCAGGGTTACCGAGATCATCAAGCCCGAGGACAGGATCAAGAAGCTGGGACTGTAACCGGGGCCAGACTCAATCCGGGAAAAGTTTTTTTGAATGCTCCGCCCCCTGCTAACGGGGGCTTTGTTTTTGGTTTTATCTGCCGTAAAACGGGCTGTTGTTTTCTTATGCAGCCTCGGATAAGAAGTTTCCTCGCAAGGAGGTCACATTAAGTGTCATCGTTAAATGATTCGTTTAAAAGCAAGCCCGTAATCTGGGCTGTTGCAATAATTTTTATCAGTACTTTTGCCCGTCTCTGGTTTCTGGGAACAGGGCAGCTCAACCTTGTGCAGGATGAATCCCAATATTGGGATTGGACCCGCCACATGCAGCTTACCTATTATTCCAAAGGGCCGCTCATTGCTTGGATTATCAAGCTTTGGACGACTGTTTTCGGTAATACTGAATTCGGGGTCCGTTTTGGATCGGTGGTTGGGTCGTTTTTAACTCAGATTGTTCTTTTCTGGGGCGTTGCCCGTATGTGGAAAAGACCTATCGCTGCGGTCTGGACCCTGATTATCTACAATTCCATGCCTGTATATCTGGCTCTTGGAATTTTGATGACCACGGACAATCCATTTATCCTTTGTTGGAGTTGCGCACTTTTTGCTTTGTACAAAGCTTCCATCCCGCATCCACCGGGGCTGGATCGTGACTCCAATGAGTCGCAGACCAAACCTTTTTTTCTGATCAGTATTTTCTTTGGGATTGGAATTCTGGCTAAGTACACCATGCTTGGTTTTGCCGGTCTTTCGGTCATGTATGGGCTGTTGCTCATGCGCAGGGAACGGTTGCCGCGCGGATTCTGGCGCAAGTTGTTCCTGTCGCTGACAGGCGGTATTTTCCTTGGCTTCCTGCCGACACTGATCTGGAACATGCAGAATAATTTTGTGGGTTACAAACATGTTTTGCATTTGATTGGCGCTTCCGGGGATAAGGCATCGCAACTGTTGCGTTTTGATCGTTTTCTTCCCTTTCTGGGAGAGCAGATCGGTATGGCCACCCCGTGGTGGTTGTTTTTTATGTTTATCGGGGGATTTGCGGCCTTAGCTTTTGTTCTCAAAGGCAAAGGACGTAATCTGATGAACCTGAATCACAGGCAAAGTGCACTGCTTGCAGTTTTTTTTCTTCCGGTCTGGATTTTCTTTTTCCTCTGGAGTTTCCACGCCAAGGTTCTCGGAAACTGGGCCGTTATCTCTTATGTTAGCGGAGTGATGATTGCCGGTTTTGCTTTTGAAAGTTTCTGGGGACGAAGAGGCCGTTTTCGCTCTTTATGGATGTCTTTAAGTGTTGTGATTTTCGTAGTTCTCCATTTCCAGAACCTTGTTCCTTTACCGGATCATCTCAACCCCACCCACCGCCTTAAGGGATGGACAGACCTTGGACAACAGGTTGTTGAGTTGGAAAAAAGCCAGTTTAAAGATCCGTCCAAAGTTTTTGTAATGAGTGATGAGTACGATATGACTGCAGCTTTGGCGTTCTATGTGCCCGGGCAACCTCGTACCTATTGCGCATGGACAGATCGTCGTATGAATCAATATGACCTCTGGCCCGGTCCGGAAGATAAAATCGGTTGGGATTGTGTTTATGTAATCAAGAAATTCCATAATAATACCAACGAGGAGCTCAAGAAGATGTTTAAGCGGGTCAGTTCTCCTATCCATCTTCAGACCACTTTCCGCGGGAAACCGTCCAGAAAGTTCACCGTATATCTATGCTATGACTATAACGGATATTGGCCGCGTGATCCTCGTTTGAGATTCTAGGTAATCTCTATCAAAATGAAATTAAGCCCTTTCGGTTCTGCCGAAAGGGCTTTTTTACGTTTTTTTTTAAGAAAAATATGAATTTTATTTTGGATGTTTGATTGCAGATGGTTTTCAGTTGAGAGCTCTTTTCGGTTATTTCTTTTGTAATTTCGGTTAATTTAATGATTGTTGGAGTGTTGTCGCAGAAACAAAGAGACATAAATGCATTTCTTTGACATTTTTTGACAAATAATGTCATAACGTCTACATCGTAGTGTAATTTTGAAAAATCAGGACAAGGCTTTGACTCCATCGCCTACGCTATACACGGTACGTGAGATTGCCGACACGCTGAGAATCCATCCTAGAACGGCTTACAGGCTGGTTCAGGAGGGAAAAATTCGCGGTATCAAGGTTGGCAGCCAGTGGCGTGTACCGGAAAGTTCCCTGCTGGAATATATTGAGTCCGGTTTGCAGGCGGTTCCCAAGAAAGGGAAGGATGATAAGAAAGGTTCTGAGCAACTGAAACTGCCCATTTGAGAAACATCGGTGGACAAGGATCATGAAAAAGTCAGCTGCCCTTAAAAGGGTGACTCTGGAAAATGATTTTGGTGGCCAGATTTCCTTCGTCGGAAAACTTGAAAATGAATCCCTCAACTACAATGAGGACAGCGGGGAGCTGGTATCTGAAAAGATTTACAGTACCGAGAAGGGGCGCACAGGCTATTCCATTGCAACCAGAAATGGTGAGGAGCGAGACAAAAGGGCTTATCTGATGGAAGATCAGGGTAAAACCTGTATCGTATCCAACGGTTCCATTCTGCTGGGACTTGATACAGATGTAATGCTTACCTTCTGCGCGCAGGCACTGGCTGAGCAGGCTGCGACCAAATCTGAAGATGAACTGGAATTTGTAAAAAAACAGCTGCAGGTAGTTAACGGTTAAATCGTTTTCGCAGCACTGGATTAACAAGCGCGAAAAGAAATCCCCGGAGTAATATTACTCCGGGGATTTTTATTTTTAAGTTCAATGACAGTTTGTCATTCTTAATTCTTTTTCAATTCCTTGATAAAAGCGTCAGCTTCATCAATGGAGCGCTGCATTTCTTTGATCAGTCTGCCGATGTCCGCTTCAAGGGTGTTAAGTTCAGATTTGAGTGAGGCAATGGCCTGAGCATTAAGATTATGCTTCAGGTAGAGCACCTGATCCCGGAAAACATTGAGTACGGGATCTATTTTCTTTTCAGCCTTGCGCATGGCGGAAAGCAAACGCTTGAATTTGCTTTTGGTCTTGGAAAGTTTCACCCGGCTTTCGTTGCGCAGCTTTCTGCTGGTGTACTGGTCAAGTTCTGCATTCCATTCATCGAAAAGATCGTATCCAACCTCTTCAACTGCATCAATTCTTTTGCGTACTTCCAGTGCAGCCGCTTCGCTGTTCTCATATTCATCGTTGAGGCGTTCGTATGTTTCCTGAAGATCGCCGCCGTGAAAGCCGGTCAGGGCACTGAATTTATCGAGCGCACTTTTGAACTGTTCGCTGGCTTCTTCTTGTGATTCCCGTGCTTTTTCTACGTTGGAAACAAGGATGTCCCGTTTATGGTATCCGAAACTTTCCATGGTTTTGTAGTAAGCGGACTGGCATCCGGCCAGCCCAAGTGTCAGGGCGATTATGAGTGAAAAGGCGATTTTATTCTTCAGGTTCATGAAAGTTCCTCCGGGAATAATTTTATAAGCTTATAGTATTCACTTACATAAGAGCTCGGGGTGTGCTTGTCAAAAAGAAGGCTTGTCCAGCTCAAAAGTGATCGGGTTAATGTTTCGGTTTTTCTGTGAGTCACTTGGACTTAGCTAAATATTAATCTTTAACTTGTGCGTATAGGACAGTCTCCCATTCATTCATATAGTGATGATTGATTGAGAATTCATAACCCAAGTATAGTGAATCCAAGAAAAAGGGTATCGTGTAAAAATCTTCAGGGTTGTGGTACAGGCATATGGCAAGTTTAGGCTTAAATTTTTTAAGAGTCTGCACTGCACCTCTTAAGGCGTTCAGCTCCGCACCTTCTATATCCATTTTTATGAAATCTACACTTGGTAAGTTGAGTTTGGAGACTGTTTCATCAATGGTGGTTGTTGAAATTTTGAATGACGCCTGATTGCTCTCGTCTATCCGTGAGCCTCCTGCTGCTTCAGTAAAAGACAAAGTCTCCCCGGAAACATGCCAGACTCCTTTTTCTACAAGGGTGGTTCTGGAGGCCAGTTCGGGATTCAATTTCATGTTTTGTTCGTACACCTTAAGAAGCTGGTCGTATGGTTCAAAACAGTATACGTGTCCGGATTCGCCGACTCTTTCCGCAAACTGAAGAGAGACATCTCCAAAAGCCGCACCGCAATCCAGAACTATATCTCCTTCGCTTACCCCTACATTCATGCTTTCGCCGGATACCATGTATGATGGAGCACATTTGTGCCTGAACAGCTCTTCAGAAATTGTATAAAGTTTGAAATTGAAATCGTTATGTGAGTATTCGAAGAGTGAAAACAGGTCGCTACGCCATGTCTTCCGGACGGATTTTAAAATCTCCGGGTCAGCGATTGATGTGTTTTCGTGTTTTGCGACAAGCTCATTCCGCTGTTGGATATTGTTTTTTTCGTAGTACGGAAGCTTGGCTCGTAGCTTGCCTAAAAGGGCATAAGCAGAAATATCGAGCAGTAATTTCTTTTTGTCTGCTTCCTTCAATAAAGAGTAGAGCAGTGTTTTAGTATTTAGTTCCTGTGCAAATTGTTCCTGCTTTTCTTCAAGTACCTGTTCAATTGACAGCTCAGGTTGTTCATTAAGTTGCTCTATATCCCTAAGTTGTGCCTCTCTGCTGCCAAACTGGTAGAATAACAGGCTGTTATCATCGTAATGGCTTTGTGCGGCTGTGAGTAATCTTTGGATTAAAGCTGTGGCAAAATAAGAAACATTGGAATAATCGCGCATCTGGAACTCCTGAATGCTAAAATACCCTGCCACATGGTGACAGGGTATTATTAATAATTAAACTTAACATCTTCTTATTGCTTAAGTTCTTCAGCCTTGATGATGGTGATTGGTTTCACCGGTACATCGCTGAAGTGTCCCTTGCGGAAGGTTACGGTCTTGGCGATTTTATCGACAACCTTCTTGCCGCCGATGACTTTGCCGAAGACAGCGTAGCCCCAGCCGGAGCCGGATTCTGACTTGAAGTTGAGGAAGCTGTTATCCTTAACATTAATAAAGAACTGGTCTGTGGCTGAGTGGGGATCATTGGTGCGGGCCATGGCAATGGTGTATTTGTCATTGTAAAGGCCGTTGCGGGCTTCGTTTTCAATGGGAGCGTGGGTGGCTTTCTGTTTCATGTTTTTATCAAAGTTACCGCCCTGAATCATGAAGCCGTCAATTACGCGGTGAAAGATCGTTCCGCTGTAATGCCCTTCATTTACGTAGCGCAAGAAGTTTTCCACAGTAATGGGAGCCTTGGCTGCGTCAAGTTCGAGCACGATGTTGCCCATGCTGGTCTGCAGTTTCACGAAAACTTTAGAACCTGCTGCGTTAGCGGTTCCTGCAAAAAGGGCCGCACAGAAAAGGGCACTGACCAACAATATCTTGAAAAATTTCATTTTTAATTTCCTCCTTAAATAGGGTTTATAGCGGTTTACCAGAAACGGTCTTTGCGGGCAAACTTGATAAGGCAGTAATATATGTTTATTGGCCTCGTATATGGTTTTGTTATGAGATTGTCGGAAATCAATGTTTTTTGAAAATAATATGTGAATAGGAGTTAGGATGCCGATTTTAGAATGGAATGATGATTATTCGGTCGGGGTAAGCATCATAGATACAGAGCACAAACAGCTCGTGGGTATGATTAACAAGGCTTACGACTCGGTAAAAAATATGGAAGAGGAGAAGGTTCTCAAAATTTTAGTGAAAGATATGTGCGATTATGCGGTAAGCCATTTTTCTACTGAAGAAAGGTTTATGGAGAAGTATGGTTATCCCGCTCATGAAGAGCATGAAAAAATGCATCATGACTTTACTGTAAAGGCTGAAGCTCTTGATCTGCTTATAAAATCCGGAAATCCTGTCGAGCCTGTTAAAGTCTTTAAATATCTTGCTGACTGGTTGCGGAACCATATTCTGAAAACAGATAAGGACTTAGGCAGATTTTTGAACGAGAAAGGCGTGGAGTAGGTTTAAATGGAAAAGGCTCCCCGTGGTAGAGGGAGCCTTTATCGAGGGGGTGAAGGAGTGAGGTCTTTTTTTATTCGTTGGTAATTTGTATCTTGCGGGGCTGAACTTCCGGCATCTTGGGCAGGAAGAGTTCCAGCACTCCGTTTTTCAGATTGGCTTTGATGTTCTCACGGTCAACAACATCCGCGATGGTAAATCTTCGGGTATATTCGCCTTCGCAGAATTCCTGATCAATGAACTTTTCATCTTCGCCCAGTGCAGTCGCGGCCTTGCCGGAAACAATTAGGGTGTTTTCATCAAGATCGATTTCAAGAGCTTCTTTGCTTACACCGGGCAGATCAACATACATGTAAAAGCCCTGTTCACTTTCAACAATGTCAGTTGCGGGGCTGAATTTTTCCATATTTTTTTCAGTAGTCATATTAATTCTCCCTTATTCAACAGTAATACCGACCTTTCTGGGGACGGATGCTTCAGTTTTCGGAAGAGTAATATTAAGTATTCCATTTTTTGTTGATGCAGTAATTCTGTCTACATCTATAGTAGTGTTGATTGAGACTATTCTTTGGAATACTCCTGACGGTCTTTCCTGGCGAAAATATCTTCCTTCAGGAAGTTTACGCTCTCCCTTGAGGACTAGGTTTTTGTCTGTGACAGTAATCTCCATGTCGTCAATGGAAATTCCAGGTACTTCCGCACGAATATATATGTTGTTTTTATCTTCAACAATGTTTAACGGAGGATATGATACTTTTCTCCGTCTATGATGATGAGGATTAAAGACGTCGTTGAATATTTTATCAAATTCATACGGAAAGTTATAGAATGAACCAAAGTCGATAACCATAAATAACCTCCTGTTTTCTTCGTCTGCATTACAAATATGCATTCGATTTAGGTTGTCAACATTTGAATAATAATATTTTACGGGAAGAATTACGGATGTGTTTGTAAGTGTTTGATATAAAATAAAAATCCCCGCATGAATATTCATGCGGGGATTTAATTTTTCTCAATTGGGCTTTAAGCCCATGAAAAATTAAGCCATGATTTCAAGCAGTTCAATCTCGAAAATCATGGTCTGTCCGGCGAGGGGATGGTTGCCGTCGAGGACAACTTTTTCATCGGATACGGATTTAATTGTTACGTTGGTAACACCCTGATCGGTGTTAACCTGGAGCATCATGCCCACTTCGGGGTTGATTTCAGGCGGAATCTGGTTGCGGTCTACTTCGAAGGTGTGTTCCTCGTGGTAGGGGCCGTAGCCTTCTTCGGGGCTGATGGTAGCTTTTACCTTCTCACCAACGGAAAGGCCTTTGACAGCGTCTTCAAAACCCTTGATCAGCATGCCCTGACCGAGAACGATCTCAAGAGGTTCACCTCTTTTGTAAGAGGAATCAAATTCGGTGCCGTCTTCGAGGGAACCGGCATAGTGGACGCGGATTTTGTCGCCGTCTTTGGCTTGGGACATGGATACTCCTTGTGGTGTCGCGGTTAGCCAAAAAGGCTATTCTCCGCATTGTTTAGATTTATACTTATTTGTTTTCCCACTGGTCAGCGGGAACAGCTTCATCAACGAGCATGATCGGGATTTCGTCTTTGACCGGATAGATAACATTACAGGCATCACATTTGAGCCCTGTTTCGCCGGGAAGAAGTTCCAGCTCGCTTTTGCACTTAGGGCAGACGAGTATATCGATCAGTTCTTTATTCAGAGTCATAAAGGTACTCCTTGCACATTGTTTGATCACTACCCTATAACTATAGAAAAAGAATTCCTCAACCCCGCATTTTCTGCGCTACTATCGGAGATTATTATGTCTGCCATTGATCTACATACTCACTCCACCGCCTCAGACGGAACATTTACCCCTAAGGAACTTGTTAAGGCCGCAAAAGAAGCCGGACTCACAGCCATTGCCCTTACCGATCATGATACTATGGAAGGATTGCCCGAAGCCCTTGAAGCCGGAGTTAAATCTGGGGTGGAAGTAGTCCCCGGGTGTGAATTAAGTGTTGAGAGTAAAGTAGGGGTTTTGCATATTGTGGGACTTTGGGTGGATCCCTACTCTGAGCGCTTGAAGCGTGTTTTTGATGAAGTCCGTGCGAGGCGAATCGAGCGAAACGAAGCTGTCGTAGCTAAATTGCAGAAACTCGGCTTTGACATCTCAATGGAAGAGGTGCAGGGTCAGGCCGCCGGAACCCTCGGCAGGCCGCATATGGCCCGGGTCATGCTCCAGAAGGGGTATGTGCATAATTTCGATGAAGCTTTTGATAATTATCTGGGTAAAAAAGGTAAGGCCTATTATCCCAAGAACAATATTTCAGCTGAAGAAGCCTTTAATCTGCTGCGCACAACTGACGCTACACCAATTCTTGCCCATCCATTCCTGCTTAGTTCCAATGAGGAAAAACTGGATAGTGAAGTAGGGCGTTTAAAAGAAATGGGGTTGCAGGGGATTGAAGTTTATTACAGTTCGCATTCAATTGAAATGACAGGGATAGTTAAAGGTCTGGCCCGCAAGTATGATTTGCTCCCCAGTGGAGGCTCTGATTTCCACGGTTATGTAAAGCCGGATATTAAGCTTGGTAAAGGTACTGGAAATCTTTTTGTACACCACAGCGTGCTTGACGGGATGAAGGCCTTCAGGCAGTCCAGAGGACTCAAAATTTAACACTATTTATTAATCTTACTATGAATACATCTACAGAAAATAAATCAGACAATCCTGATATCGCCCGTCCTATCCTTGGTGAAATGCCGGAACTTCTTTGTCCTGCCGGTAATATGGAAAAACTCGAAACTGCTGTAACCTATGGTGCTGATGCGGTTTATCTCGGAGCAGGGGATTTGAACCTGCGTTCCGCCGGGGCAGGGTTTAAGTGGGAAGAACTCCCCACAGCCTTTGAGCTGTGCCGTAATAATAATGTTCAGGTCTATTTCTGCGTTAATGCCTATCCTAAGGAAAAGGATCTCGCCAAGGTTCGAGCTGATCTTGAGAAGCTGGCAGAATGTCCACCGGACGGACTCATTATAGCAGACCCCGGAGTGCTTATGCTGGCAGCAGACGTTCTGCCGGATATTCCGGTACACATCAGCACGCAGGCTAATACCGGAAACAGCGAAGCCGCAAAATTCTGGCAGAAGTTCGGGGCTTCAAGGGTCAACCTTGCGCGTGAGCTTTCCGCCGCTGATGTAACTGATATCGCCGGTAAATGTCCTGAAATGGAGTTGGAGATGTTTGTGCACGGAGCAATGTGCATGGCGATCTCCGGTCGTTGCTTCCTGAGTGCATGGCTTAACGACCGTTCTGCAAATATGGGCCGCTGCACCCATCCCTGTCGTTTTGAATA
>NC_012881.1:3267500-3375000 GCF_000023445.1 Maridesulfovibrio salexigens DSM 2638
AGCATATTTGACTGTATCCTGTAAGGATAGACCCGGTATCGTTTCTGCGGTTTCCGGTTTCCTGTTTTCCAAGAATGCAAACATCATCCATTCCGACCAGCATTCCAGTGACCCCGTTGGAGGTCGTTTTTTCCTCAGAATGAAATTTCACATGAACGGAATTGAAGACGGCCTTGAAGAATTCAGACAGGAATTCGCCGAAAAGGTTGCTGATAAATTTGACATGGAATGGAATATTAATCCCGCATGGATCAAGAAAAAAACAGCTATCCTCGTCTCCAAGTTCGACCATGCACTCATGGACCTGCTCTGGAGAGCCAAGCGAGATGAGCTCCACACCGAAATCACAATGGTCATCAGCAACCATGACGACCTGCGTAAGGCAGTAGAGTCATTTGATGTTCCCTTCCATCACGTTCCGGTGGAAAAAGGCAACAAAGAAGCCTCTGAAAACAAAATCCTTGAGCTGATGGAAGGCAATGCCGATCTGGTCATTCTCGCCCGTTACATGCAGATTTTGACCCCCAAACTGATTGATGCCTATCCTAACCGCATCATCAACATCCACCACTCCTTCCTGCCTGCATTCGTAGGTGCCGACCCTTACCGCAGGGCCGGAGAACGTGGTGTTAAGCTCATCGGGGCAACAGCCCACTATGTTACCGAGGAACTGGATCAGGGTCCTATCATTGAACAGGACGTCATCCGCGTTTCACACCGCCACGACTATGAAGAACTCAAAGTCCTTGGCCGCGACATTGAACGTCAGGTTCTCAGCAGAGCTGTAAAATGGCACCTGACTGAAAGAGTACTGGTAGACGGCAACAAAACCGTTGTATTTACTTAGTATTGATTGATCTGAAAACAAAAAAAGCTCTCCTTGTTTACAACAGGGAGAGCTTTTTTATTGCTTGAAATATAAATTTTACTTTGCAGAGGCCGACAACTTCTTGGCCAGTTGCTCATCGCTCTGCTCACCGATACCGAAACGCATGAACAGATCATTGAGCTTGCCGCGAATATCCTTGGTTGCCTTGGCAACAGCCTGCAAACTGATGAAGACAAGAAACTCGACCTTGTGATCACCTTTCTCGTAAAGCCTTAGAATTGCCGTTGCCAATTCTTTTTCAAGAGCCAGCAGCTGCATTTCTTTTACCAGATCCTGAGCATTGTTCTGCTTAAAAATCAACCAATTCTGATTTGCAGAATCTTTAAGCCAGAGTCTGGCCATCCGGATACGGGTCATACCAATTTCATTGAGTGCCAACACATCCTTGGTAGAAGCACGCCTGCGCTTAAGCACACGCAGCTGCATCTTACTTTCCTCACCCTGCATTTTACTCTTAAGCAAAGAGGAAAATTTAACTTCAGTGAGGTAAAAGAAAAGTTTATCCAAGGCTTCCACCCCGAACATACGCAGGAAAATGGTCAGAACCTTTTCATCACGCTGGGTAAAATTTTTAAGTCCCAGCAAAAATTCACGGACAACGATATCGAGAGTAAGGCTGACCCCGATAGCACATGCCCCAATCTGATCCTGTGAAAATTGCATGTTACGGGCCATTTCCGCCTCTTTTTCTGCACTATCCGCTGAATATGCAGACTCACGCAAGGCTTCCATGGCAGCATCATAATCCTGCTTAAATTTAGTAGTGGCCGGATCGATACAGACAATGCGGGCAATCCGCTCAACAGTATCATTACTTACAGGCTCATCACCCTGAATCAGAACCCCGCTATCAAGCAGCGAGTTATATGTCATCTTCAGAACTTCCGCAGACTCTTCATCTGCGCCGACCTGCTCAAATGCATTTTGAATTCTTGTCTTATCAATGGCTGGGAGATCAGCGGAAAAACGCCCGGTCACATCATCAAACGGAAAACGCAGTATAACGTAATTCTTATCCCGGGTAAGCGTGTAGCGTTCTTTGGTAATTATCTCGTTAAGGGATGATTCGACTTCCTGTGTGATGAACTGCTCAATCAGTGCATTCCAGAAATCCTTATCCATCTCAAACTGTTCAAGCAAAGCATTATACTTCTTGAGCGCAGGTTCACCGAGATGACGAAGGGTTACTTCCTCAAAGTTATCGGAAATAAGGCAGGAAGCATAAACCACACCCTGAACAGTCTTGATCAGCAGGGTTTCAGCATTGATCAGCCGGGAACGTATGCCATCCAAGGCATCCTTATCCTTGCCGTCTTTAAGCTTGCTGTAACGACCTATCATCAAGATGAATTCACTGAGGATCTTCTTGATATACTCATGCGATGGGAGATCAATAGAACGGTGACATAAAAGCGCGATAATCCCGCTTTGCTGCTTTTCGAGCAAGGGGAATTCATTAATGCGGTTGTTATTGTACTTGATGAACTCAAGGAAAACCTCGCGTTCAAGCACTTCACGCAGGGTGCTGCGCTCTTTCAGGCGAGCCAGAACCTTCAGGTAAAAATCAATCCGCTTATCTTTATCAGGAATCTGCGCATTTTCCTGGGACACGTCACTCATGAAAACTCCATCCACAATTTCTTAAATTATTTGCATGAAAATGTCTCAATTCAGCTATAATAGTCAAGAAGTTTAGAATTATAAGCCTTAACATACACTACTTATGCAAGAAATATAACTGGAGTGACCTCCCAAAATAATCGATTTTAAAAAAAGAACCTGCTGAAAACAATGGTACTTTTCTTGCTTAATCCATATAAACAAATAAAATATTGACGGTCACACCTATTTTATTATTTACCAAGACCATTGAAACTTAATACCTGAAACCTTCTGAGGGATTACAGCTTAATGATAACCTGCACTAAATGCGGCCAAAAGAACAACAATGCTGCAAAAGCCTGCTCCAAATGCGGGCATAAACTTCAATCCGGCCGAAAACGGCTGGAATCCGAAATATCCCAACAGGAACGCCGGGAAATGTTTCACCTGAAACTGGAAAAAAACAAACGCTTTTCCAAGCACGGTGAAGCATGGGTCTACGCTCTGTTTCTACTCGGAGCCGTAATATTTTTTACTTATAATCAGGTTTACTGGCCCCTCTACGCACTTACTCCCGCTATTGCTCTTCTGGCTTGGTTTCGGAAGATTTAGAGGTCCTGTTCTGTAATGCCTTAAGAGCCTTCTCCTGATCTTCCTTCAACAAGTCAGGTACGGAACGCTGCCAGAATTCTGCTTCCTTATCAGCCTTCAGTTCTTTCTCAGATTTTGGAAAACAACATTTGATCACTGAACGCTTTGTGCAGGAAGCAGGAAAGTATTCAATAATCCCACACTCATTCTCATCAATATAATATTTAACGCTACGCCGGAATTTCTTTTTACGGGACATGATTGTAATTTCACCATCGTCTATCTTACAGAAGAAATCCGTATACTTAGCCCCATAAAAAGAATTATAGATGTAAATATTATCTCTTTTTTTACCAACGTAGCTGAACTCGTGCGGATCCTTGCACTGGGCACGGGCGAGAGCTTGTCTGGTCAAACACAGAGCTCGCTCCTCTTCCATGCTTCTGGCCTGTGCCGTAGAAGGCACATGGCAAATAGCAGTCAATATAATAATGAGCAAAAGGCTTCTCATAATACCTCACGAAAAAGGGTACGTTTTCAGATAAATAACTTTTCGGCCGGAATGATGACCGGCTTTAGCCTTGGAGTGACATAGCAGCGCACAACAATTTCAAATTTCGCTACAAAAATTCTTTTCAAATCACATGCTGCTATGCTAAAAGAACTGATCATTTTGTGCAACCGCACAACCTTCCTTACTATTTTCCCATACCTTGTCAAAAACCGATTCCCGGCATTAAGAACAACTTTTTTTTCTAAACTTTGTTTAGAAAAAGTCCTGTTTTTTCGTGCTGTTTGAAGGTTATGAACTTGTGGAAAACTTTTTCTATTTTCTGATATTTACTCATAATCTCATATAAACGCTAATAATGACAATGTAACAACAATTTTTCTTTCACCCCCCTGTACAAAACTCAGCCCCTGAGTTAGTATTCTCTCTGAAATTGATTCAGCCCATAATCTACGGGACCTGAAACAAAACAAAGGCAAAAGCCTTCTCTAAAAAACACATAATTCAGTAAATAAATATCATGAACGAACTCTCTTCTGGATGGAATCATCTCCGCGGTATTGAGCCGCTCAGTCTTTGCGACTGGCCCGGCAAGTCCTGCTGCGTATTCTTCCTCGGTGGCTGCAATTTAAACTGCCCCACTTGCCATAACTTCGACATGGCGTGGAATATGGAGCGACTGCACCTTCTGTCCAGAGAAGACATGAAATCTTTCCTAAGGAACCGAGCAAAATGGCTTGACGGGGTCACTATCACTGGTGGCGAGCCTACAACGGTACCGAACCTTGGTGAAATTCTTTATGAAGTCAGGCAAGTATCCAAACTGCCCATTAAAATGGACAGCAACGGAATGCTTCCCGATATTCTTGAAGATATTCTCCAGCAGGGATTGGCGGACATGTTCGCCGTTGACGTTAAAGGACCGTATGAAAAGTACCCTGCTCTGACCGGGCAGGCCGTTACCGCTGAAGCGGCACAGAAAAACCTTGAAAGGATTTTCGAGCTTGCCGAAGCCAACCCCAAAGCCTTCTATTTTCGTCTTACCAAGGTACCCATCCTTACAGATGAAGATGTTGAAACTGCCAAGAGTTATCTTCCGGATGGTTTTGAACTGACCATCCAGAACTACATTCCTCCAAGGAGAGATCATGCCCACGCAGATAATGAAGCGAGACGGCCGGTTGGAGACCTGGTCGACTGAGCGAATTGCACAGGCCATTTTCAAAGCACTGAGCGCAAGCGGAATTAAAGACCCGCTCATGGCCAAACGCATGGCCAGAAAAGTTGAGTACAAGCTCGAAGGAGTCGACATTCCTGAACAGGAACATGTTCAGAATATGGTCGAAGAAGTGCTTATGGATTCCCGTCTGCACTCCGTTGCCAAAAAATTCATTCTCTACCGTGACAGCCGCCGCAGGCTCAGAAATCAGAAAGACGCTTATCTCGACATCAAGGAAACAATAGACGAATACCTTGAAAAAAGTGATTGGCGCGTGGCTGAAAATGCCAATATGACCCACTCCTTTCAGGGTCTCATGCTTCATCTCTCCGGAACAATTCAGGCTCGTTACGCCCTTGAAAAATACCCTGAGGAAATCAGACAGGCTCACGAGCACGGCTATTTCCACATCCATGATCTTTCCTACGGACTGGCCGGTTATTGCGCCGGATGGTCCCTGCGTGATCTGCTGCTCGAAGGTTTCAACCTTGAAGGCCGTTCCTGTGCCGGGCCCGCACGTCACTTTGACGCAGTCCTCGGCCAGATGGTTAACTTTCTCGGTACACTGCAAAACGAATGGGCAGGCGCTCAGGCCTTCAACAACGTTGACACCTACCTAGCTCCGTTCATCCGTCATGACGGCCTCAGCTATGAGGAAGTACGTCAGGCCATGCAGAAATTCGTGTTCAACCTGAACACCACCTCCAGATGGGGAGGCCAGAGCCCATTCACCAACCTTTCTTTCGACCTCGTTCCGCCCAAGCATATAGCCAAGGAAGCGGTAATTATCGGCGGAGAACTTCAGGATAGCACCTACGGCGAATATGCCGAAGAAATGGAGATGATCAACCGCTCCTTCCTTGAAGTTATGGTCAACGGAGATCAGCACAACCGCATTTTCTCCTTTCCCATTCCCACATACAACGTAACCGAAGATTTCCCGTGGGATTCAAAAATCGGCCATACCCTGCTTGATCTGACCGCAAAATACGGTGTGCCCTATTTCCAGAATTTCATTAACTCAGACCTCAATCCCGAAGACGTGCGCTCCATGTGCTGCCGTCTGCAAATGGACCTGCGGGAACTGCGCAACAAGGTCGGCGGACTGTTCGGAGCAGGGGACCTGACCGGATCTATCGGCGTAGTAACCCTCAACCTGCCCAAGCTTGCTTATCTGGCTCAGGGTGAAGAGGATTTCCTCGATTTAATTGAGGAGTACGCAATTCAGGCTAAGAACTCCCTTGAGTTCAAACGCAAACTGATCCAGACCAACCTTGATAACGGCATGTTCCCGTGGTCACGCCGCTATCTCAAGAACGGTTACAAAGGACATTTCTCAACCATCGGGCTGCTGGGCGGACATGAAGCCTGCCTGAACCTGCTGGGCAAGGGAATCGAGACTCCTTCCGGAGTTAGGCTCATGACCCGGGTGCTTAACCACCTGCGAGATCTGACCTCCCAATTCCAGGAAGAAACCGGAAGCCTGTACAACCTTGAAGCTACACCGGCTGAAGGAACCAGCTACCGTCTGGCTAAAATCGATAAATCCCTTTACGCCGACATCAAGACCTCCGGCAACGGAACTCCTTATTACACCAACTCCACCACCCTTCCGGTGGGAGTTTCCGAAGATGTTGTTCTGGCGCTTACCCATCAGAATAAACTCCAGCCCCTCTACACCGGCGGCTCGGTATTCCACACCTTCCTCGGAGAATCCACAGCTGATCTTGATGCCCTGAAAAGCTTTATTATTAAAGCTTTCCGCAACACCAAGATTCCGTATCTGTCCATCACACCGACCTTCTCCATATGCAAAGAGCACGGATATATTCAGGGCGAGCACCATACCTGCCCTGAATGCGGCTCTGAATCGGAAGTCTATACCCGAATTGTCGGTTATTATCGTCCGGTTAAACAATGGAATGAAGGCAAAAAAGCAGAATACAAAGACAGGCAGGTTTACAACACGTTCTGCTGCTAACATCGATATCGCATTTTAAAATTACAAAGGGAGATCTTTGAAAAGATCTCCCTTTTTTCATTTCAATTCACAAAGCTTAACTTTGCGCTCATTTTCATTGCCAAGAAAAATACATTGCATTATGGTTAATAGTGAAAATGATACAAGTCTAAGATTGATTTCATTGGACTTCATTGCTCAAAGAATCACAGATGATATGAGATGGAGAGTATATGCGAATTCTGGTTGTAGATGATGAGCAGATGGTCAGGGAAAACCTTGTCGACTACCTTGAAGACGAAGGCCTTGATGTCATTTCGGTGGGGAGTGCCGAAGAAGCCCTGAATCTGATGAAAACTGAACATGCTGACATCGCCATAGTAGATATGCGTCTTCCGGTGATGCATGGCAATGATCTCATCATTCATTTAAAAGAACTGCACCCGGATATGGATTTCATCATCCACACCGGATCGGTTGACTATGCAGTTCCGCCGGATGTCCGCGCCTACGGTATTTCTTCGGACAACGTATTGCTTAAACCAGTTGCTGATATGGATATGTTCATCCAGAAAATCAGAACCTTATTCGGCACAAAGTACGATATTTAACGGGTAGATATTTGAAAATGCTCACCGCCGCTTCTTGAAAAGAAGTTGGCGGTTTTTTATTTTATTCAGCGCGTTTTACGATAAAGAAGAACTGCCCCCATATGTTCGGTGGCAAAACGGTCTGTATGTCCGGCCAGTGTTTCTGTAGCCCCCAGCATGAGGTATCCTTTGTCCGGCAACAAATCGTGAATACGATGAACGATATCAATCTTTGTCGCATCATCGAAATAAATCAAAACATTACGACACATAACAAAATCGAATTGCCCCAAGGATCTGAAAGAATCGAGCAAATTAAACTTCTTGAAAGCAACAAGCGACTTTACAGAAGAGCATACCTGCCAATTGATTCCGTCCTGCTCAAAATACTTATCATACCCGGACGGAAGTCCGCGCGACTTCTCCAGCCTGCTGAAAAGCCCCTGTTTAGCGCGCTCAATAACTGTCCCGGAAATATCAGTAGCGAGGATTGAAAAATCAGTATGAGAGATTCCTCCAACTGTTTTGGTCCACTCGTGAATAAGCATGGAAAGTGAGTAAGGTTCCTGCCCTGTGGATGAAGCAGCACACCAGATTTTTATTTTAGCCCCCGGCCTGCGTTTATTCACAAGCTCAGGGAGCACTTTGTTTCTGATAGCGGCAAAGGGATGATTGTCGCGAAAAAAACTGGTTTCGTGGGTGCTGATTGCCGATACCGCTTCTTCCTTGAAATGGGTATCTCCTGATACCAGAAGTTTATAAAACTCACCCCAGGAACGACAATTGCGAGACTGATACAAGGATTTGAAACGGTGCTGGATCAGGTATTCCTTACCCTCAGAAATGGTCAACCCGCACATGCGGTATATCTGCTTACGCAGCAGTTCAAAATCTTTTTTATCCAGCTTAACGTATTCCCTGCTCACGATGCTATCTTCACCTGTCTCGATCAGATTAATCTTCACGTCCCATCAGGACAACCTCATTGGCCCACTGCATGGCTGCCATATGACTTCTGGCCACAGCAAGAGAAGAAAGATTATTACCCATAATCAAACGCCCCAACTTATCCCATTCAGCTTTCTCAAGACATTTGACCAAATCAAGATATAACGAAGCATTATTTTCTTTACCAATCAAGGCCAGCATAAGTTCTTTTTCTACGGGCAACTCTTCCATCAATTCTTCCATCGGCCTGCCCAGCAGGACATCAAGCAAGGAAAACAGCCCCAACATGAACATTGATTCAGCTGGAAGCGGACAATGCTTCATTTCCAAGCACACCAACTCCAAAAATTTGGCTCTTTTAATGGACAGAAAAGCAAGCTCGTTACCTGCCGGACCGGAACTCATGTCTGAAAGCAGAATCATGCGCAGCCAACCGGCCAACTTCCTGTAACCAATCAAGGTAATGGCCTGTTTGATGGAATGAATTTCGTTAGGCAATCCAAATGCAGCAGAATTCATGAACTTTAACAGACGGTAACTCACGGAAACATCGGAGTTAATAGCCTCGGTCAGATCATCAACATCAAAATCTTCACCACTGATGGAACTCAAAAGCTGCATGCGGTTAAGGTTGCTGGTAGAGACTTTCTTTCCGGGTATAATCTCCGGACGACTGAAAAAGAAGCCCTGAAAAAGATCAAAACCCAGCTCCAGACAGCGCTGGAACATTTCATTATCTTCAACTTTTTCAGCAAGAAGCATCACGTCCAATTGTTTGAGATTGCCAACGATATTAACAAGCTCATCAGGACTTAAGTCAAGACAATCGACTTTGACTATATCCGCCAACTCAATAAAAGGTTCAAAACCATCCTGACCGATGTAGTCATCAAGCGCCAGAACATAGCCGCGTTCTTTCAATTCCTTAAGGGCTTCGAGAACATCGGGCTCTGGTTGAACATGCTCCAAAATCTCTACAACACAAACTTCGGCGGGCAGAAAATCCGCAGCACCCTCCAGAAGCATATTGCGGGGAAAGTTGACCAGCAGTCTCTGTCCTTCATCAATATCTTCCTGTATCAATCCGAAACCGTCAGCAATAACCTGCGATGTGGCTGCATCCTCGTCACCCACATCAGCAACATTACTCCCTTCGGAATTGCGGAAAAGCAATTCATACCCCCAGATCCCTTTATGCACGTCAAATACAGGTTGTCTGGCAACAAAGAAAGAATCTAGAAAAACATCCGAACATTCCGCCATAACTTCGCATTCCCCAAAATAATTTAAAAAAATACTATTTAGTTAGCAGAGCTATACCTCAGCGTTTTCTTAATATCAATCAAGATGAATTATAAAGAATCCGGAATTAAGGCATCATCGGAGCAAGAGACAAGCCTTTGGTTTCTTCAAAACCAAGCATCAGGTTGGCGTTGGCAACAGCCTGCCCGGATGCACCACGGCAGAGGTTATCAATGGCGGCAAGAATGATCAGCCTTCCGGTACGCTCGTCAGGAACAACCGCTACATCACAGAACATGGTTCCGCGCACCCAGCGTGTTTCCGGCAACTGTCCCTCGGAAAGAAAACGGATCATCTTTTCATTTCCATATGCCTTTTCATACGCTGCACGGATATCTGCGGCAGTCACACCCGGCTTCAGCTTTGTGTAAATGGTGGAAAGGATGCCCCGGTCAATAGGCAGCAGATGTGTGTTGAAAGAAACGGTCATATCTTCACCGGAAGCAACAGCAAGTTCCTGCTCAATTTCCGGGGTGTGGCGGTGGGTGGTCAGACCGTAAGCACGGAAGGAATCCGCAACTTCACAGAAAAGGGTTCCTACAGCAGCCTTGCGCCCTGCTCCACTGGTACCGGATTTAGAATCAATGACAATATCGGAAGTCTCAACCAGACCTTCACGCAAGGCAGGGGTCAAACCGACAATGACGGAAGTAGGATAGCAGCCGGGGTTGGCAACCAGCTTGGCGCCTTTAACCTGATCACGATAAAATTCAGGGAGACCATAGACTGCTTCGGGAAGCAGGTCTTCGCGGGTGTGGTCCACCTTATACCATGCTTCGTAGGTCTCACGATCACGAATCCTGAAATCGGCACTAAGGTCCACAACCTTGATGCCTTTATCGTAAAGCTGACCACCGATATTCATGGCGGTCTTATGCGGAACAGCAAGGAAAACAAGATCACAGGCTTCAGCAAGGTCCTCAACCTCCGGGGCGGTGATTTCAAGCCCGCCAAGCTCCATGCCGTTAAGGAAAGGATAAATATCAGCCAGTTTTTTACCGGCCTCAGCACGGGAAGTCACCCGGACAAGCTTCATCCCGTCATGATTACTCAGAATACGGGTAAGTTCCATTCCGGTGTATCCGGTTACTCCTACAAGTCCTACAGGTACAGCACTCATAATTATCCATCCTTGCGATAAATATTTTAGAAAAGGGCGCGACTGAGCACGCCCGGAATGATCGGTATATAAAGACAGCCCGTTCGGGGCACAAAGGAAATGTCGAAAAGGTCGGCTATTTCTTGGTTTTCTGCACGTACTTCATGCGCAGATTGTAAAGCATCTCACAGAGGAGTCGTTCTTCATCGGCGGTCATGCCGTTCTTGATCTTATCTTCAAGCACTGCAAGTACATCAATGGACTGCTTGGCAAGCACCGGAGAGAACTCAACCTTACCGGTTGAAGGATCAGGAACTTCGCCCAGATGAACCATAGCGGAAGAACTCATGGACATGACAAATGTTGAGAAATTAACCTCGGGAATGGGCATATCCTTAGCGTATTCGCTACCGCAACCGCACTTTTTATCATCAGACATAATTGAACTCCTTAAGTAATCTGGCGGATTCTAAAAATATTCACCGTAAGATTCAAGCATTTTAAAAAATAAACCTCTCAAAGCTGAGAGGTTTATCAAAAAAACAAAGATCCATATGCGGGCTAAACCGCCGGAGATATTAATGTGCTTGCGCCCAGTTACGCCCCAGACCCAGATCTACTTTGAGCGGCACGGCGAGAGTTGCCACAGTCTGCATATCTTTTTGCAGGAGCTTGCCGATTTCCTCGATATTCTCTTCAGGCCCTTCAACTAAAAGTTCGTCATGAATCTGCAGGATCAACCTGCCGCCAAGATGCTTAATTTCAGCATTATCAGCCACCTTGATCATGGCCATCTTGATAATATCAGCTGCACTTCCCTGAATAACGGTGTTGATAGCCTGCCTGCGTGCCTGAGACAGAATCTGAGGACTGGTGGAATGGAGCTCCGGCAACAGACGGCGGCGACCTGACAGAGTGGTTACGTAACCTTTTTCGCGTCCCTGCTCCACCACGGAATCGTAAAATTCTTTAAGCACATCAAGCTTTTCAAAATACTTGGCGATAAACTCTTTCGCCTCGTTAATTTTGATACCCAGTTCACGGGAAAGCTTCTGCGGTCCCATGCCGTAAATCAGACCGAAGTTGATGGTCTTGGCATTACGACGCTCATCGGAAGTAACGTCTGCCGGATCACGGTCAAAAAGGAGCGCAGCTGTGCGAGAGTGAATGTCCTCATCATGCTCAAAAGCGGAAACAAGAGCCGGATCACCGGAGAAATGAGCCAGTACGCGCAGCTCAACCTGCGAATAGTCCGCAGCCGCTAAACGCAAGCCTTCCCCGGCAGTAAAACAGGCCCGCATACGCTTGCCCTGATCCCCGCGAATGGGAATATTCTGCAAGTTGGGACCGGAACTGGAAAGACGTCCGGTAGCTGTTGCCAGCTGATTGAAATTTGTATGGATACGCCCATTGGCATTAACCAGCTTGGGCAAAGGTTCGAGATAAGTGGACCGCAGCTTCTCCATCTTCCTGTATTCAAGAATATCGGTGATGATTTCATGCTGTCCGCTCAGTTTTTCCAATACGGAGTTGGCTGTAGAGAGTGCCCCTTTAGGGGTCTTGCCACCCGGCTTAAGGCCGAGGGAGTCAAATAGAACAGTAGCCATCTGCTGGCTGGAGCGGATGTTAAACGGTTCACCTGCACGCTCGTGGATAACGCGGGTAAGTTCGTTAATACGTTCATTTACCTCGGTCAGGAAATCAGCAAACGCATCCAGATCAATGGTGATCCCGGCTTTTTCCATATCAGCCAGAACAGGAATAAGCGGGATTTCAAGATTTGCTGTCAGCTCATCAAGACCTGCGGATTTAATGCGGGGTCCAAGCACATGCATAAGAGCCAGCGCAGCCATCCCCTGAGCGTCGGGATGAACCTCATCCACCGCATCAGGCAGCTCTTCCCCGGCAAAAAGCATAGCCCGCAAGCGATCCCAGGCATAGTTGCGTTCTTCAGGATTGAGCAGATATGCGGCGAGGCTTAAATCAAACCAGCGGAAAAGCTGAATCTGCCCCCACGCGTCATCAGCACGCAGAAATGATTTCACATCAGCCACAACAATTGTCTTCGCTGATTGCAATCCGGCGGCAAGCTCAGCGGCAGTGACCTTACACATCAACTCATCGCCATCAACGCCGATGAAAAAGATATTGCCCTCGCGGACGAGACCGACTTCTTTGTCTGTGAAGTCTGGAAGTTCAGATGCGGAAGAAATTTTCTTGAGCTCAAGACGATTTTCAGGTGCAGCAGGAGCCGGAGTAGCTTCCCCGAACAAGGAAAACTGTCCGCCACCGGAGGCTGATTTCTTGGGCTTGGCAGCCGAAGTCGTATCTTCTTCGCCAAACAGTGAAGCCTGACCGGAAGCCGATTTCTTGGAATTTCCAGCAGGAACTCCAGAACCTGAAGTAGCGGAAAACAAAGATTTTACATCCCGCACAAGTGAACGGAATTCGTAGGTAGTCATAAATTCCGCAGCCCTGTCACCATCCACAGAACGAAGTTCGCACTGCTTGAGGTCGCAATCGGAGCAGCTGCCCAGCCGCATGCGGGTCAGTTCACGATAAACAAAAATATTTTCCAGCTCGTCCTTCATCTTCTTCTGGATGGCGGGCTTGAGCTTGTCGTAGTTGTCGCGGATATCTTCCAGAGTCGGGTATTCGGCCATTATCTTGGTGGCGGTAACCTTTCCCACTCCCGGCACACCGGGGATATTATCAGCGGAGTCACCTACCAGAGCCTGAAAATCAGCCCATTGTTCCGGCTCCAGCTTGGTATCTTCGCGGAAATCAGCCAAAGAGGTGATCTTTTCCTTCTTTCCTGCGGGGTCCCACATGAAGACATTTTCATCAAGACACTGCTTGAGATCCTTATCCGCTCCGAGGATAACCACCGGACGTTCAGACTTATAACGGGCAGCAAGGGAAGCAATGCAATCGTCAGCTTCTTCACCTTCGGAGACAATAAGCGGCACACCTATAACATTGAGAGCTTCCTTGAGCGGCTCAATCTGGGAGCGCAAGTCATCAGGCATGGGTGGACGCTGAGCCTTGTACTGGTCGTAAAGCTCATGACGGAAGTTCTTGCCCTTACCGTCAAGAATGAAAACCAGATATTTCGGTTTCTCTTCTTTGATGACCTTGAGCAGGGTCCGCAACACAAAAAACATGGCATTGGTGGGCACACCGTCGGAACGCTTGAGGTCCGGGTAGGCATGGAAGCCGCGGTAAAAAAATGCTGAACCGTCAATCAGGTACAGGGGGTCGCCATCAAAATTCAATTTATCTCTGAGTGCCATTATATGCCTTCGGGTTCAAACCCTGCAATTGTGTGATTGAGAAAGGATCAGATGCGCTTTACGGACTTTTTGCCCTTGGTCAATTTTTTGAGCACAAAGGATTCAGGGTCGGCTCCTTCCAGTGCTTCCAGCTTGATTTCAGCTCGCGCAGCAGCTTTGTGACCACCTGCGGAACCTATGTCATTGAAAAGCTTGGATGCCATTTTGCCCATATCCTTGCGCATGCCGTCACCACGAAAAATTACCACAAGGGTATCCTCGTAAATGCCGGAAACAACGTCCCACGAAACACCGTGAACACGCATAAGAAAGTCAGCAAGTATAACCAGTGTATCCGGGTTTTCCACCTTGCCGATATGAGAAAAAAGGCCGGGACCGATGCGGCGCAGATTGTAAAAAGCGCGCGAAAAGTAACGCAGCCAGTCAGGGTGGATTTCACTGCGTGTGATACGCTTGATGAGATCCATATCCGCATATTTTGTCAGATATCTGAAAGCCTTGACGTCATCATCAATAAAGGGGCGTTCAAAGCTCTGGGTATCGGTTTTGATACCGTAAAGAAGTGCGGTAGCCAGCAATTTTGCCGGGCGGATATTCAAGTTGTAGAGATATTCGGTCATCATGGTGCAGTTGGCTGCATACTTGGGCCGGATATCGACATACTCCGCATGGGGGTATGGCTCTTCCGGCAGGGGATGATGGTCGATTATCACAGAAAATTTCAAATCCTCGAAATCGGGATGATGATGCGGCTGCGAATCGAGAATCGCAAACCTGTCGTACTGAGCCACAAGGGTAGGAATCATCCGTTGGGCCGGAATACGCAGGTAATGAATCATAGCAAGGTTATCAAGACGCTTAACCTCGTTGATATGGGCAATACCCACTTCAGCAACCCTGCGTCCGATTATGCGTTTAAAAGCCATTGCCGAAGCCAGAGAATCCGGGTCGGCATTGACCACTACCAGCCAACGCTCATCCTTATTGCAAAGGGCAAGCAAATCCTGAAGCTGATCTTCAAGCTGTTTAAAATAAGCCATAGCTACTTCTTCAGGGTCAGGGGCAACCCTGCGGCCACAAGATAAACTTCATCTGCGATTGCGGCCATTGTACGGTTGAGTGATCCGAGCCTGCGAACAAAACTGCGGACTTCGCGTGTCATTGCCACCGGGCCGAGCCCCACCTCACATGACACCAAAACAACATCCGGCCCTTTCCATTCAGATAAAAGCCGGACAACCTCCCCGATCTGCTGCTCACCGTCCGCAACTTCGGAACAGGAAAACAGCCAAAAATCCAAACTGTCCACCAACAGGTGGTCGTACCCTTCTCTAGCCTTAAGCAGAACCTGACGCAAGTCCGCACCGGCTTCAAGAACCGGAATAGACGGATCGCGCTCCAGCCGATGATCCATAATCTGCTGACGGAAAGCCATATCACGGGCTTTTCCAGTAGCAATGAAGCATTTCCGGCCGGAATATTCTGCAAACAGGTCGAGGGCGTAGTCTGATTTTCCCGACTTATTGCCCCCCAGCACAAATGTAATCAAGATTTCTCCTAGGTACATGAGTACAAAAGAACGGGAAAACTATCTTTACGTACTCTATTTCCAGCAAAGACTGCAACCACAAGAAAAATTTCACAAGGTTTTACTTTATTCTTCTTGCTGTACAATAATCACTCAATAATTGCAGAGAGTTAAAAAAGGATTTCTCCTCAAAAACCTCTATAGTGACCGTAGCGCCCTTGCTTAGCATTTTAAATAAAACATAAATGGTTTCAAACCCATCACTATTAAGATGCTCCAATCCCAGATGACGGCCTTTCGGTCCCGGAGCATTAAGGTGCAGCATGGAAACCTGCCCCTCAAGACGGGAATCGCGCAGAAGGTCATGTTGTGCGTAAGCCAGTATGTGACCTAGATCAAGGCATATTTTCATCCCGCAATCAGCAATAACCCCGGTAAGACCAAGCAAAGAATTCTCTTTAATGTTCTCAAAAAGAACCGTCTCAGGGCATATTCCGCTGCGGGAAACACCGGCCGCAAATTCCCGTATTAAATCTGCTGCTTCAGGACCGGCAGGGGGAGGATGGACAACATGCCCCCTAGGATTCAAATGCACAGCTTTTTCATTGAGAGCCAGAACTATTTCAGCGACCCTGCTTCCACCTTCTTTCCAAGGCAGGTCAAGAGGATGGTGAATATGGAATGCCAGTTCGGTATCAATTAATTCCTTTGGAAGATCAGCTTTTGTGTAAGCCAGGCAGGATTCAGTTTCAAAAAACAGCAATGCTATCTCGTCCACTTTACCAGTCAGAAAACGGCAGTTCTCCAAAATGGTACCGGGAATAACCCAGGAAGGTGCAGATAGTTGAAAATGAAAATCAGTATTATTCAAAAAAATGGACATTTTTGCCGGAACTCATTCATTAAATCTATAATACATACTTCACTAATTAACCCAACACACCGGACCACAAATTGTTTTTATATACGGCATAAGTATTGCTTAAAACAAAGTAGATTCAATTATGTCAGGAGAAACAAAAATGAAACGGGTCAGAAACTTTTTTCAACATCACTTCAACCCGTTGCACATCTTCTGTAGGCTCAGGGGAGCAGGGTTGAGCGCTATGGCCGCACGAAGAATGTCAATGGTTTATGAAAAGGTGGTTTACAAGGTTTTTCTGCTGTAATCAGAAAACTTGCTTGTCCTTTTCACCAGCACGGAATGAAAAGAAACGCCTACATATCAAGCAGGCTGATCTTCTTCTCCTTCTGAACCTTTCGTGCAACCATTGCCGACCTCTTCACCGCTTCGGGAAGACTCTTTAAAAAACGTGACACAGGCAACATCAGGGTACGTCCGTACAAAGGTCTCTTGACCGCATGCGACATATAAAGATTTTTCTTGGCCCGCGTCATACCTACATATAGAAGTCTACGCTCCTCTTCGGTATTTTCCTGCACCAACGGAGCGTCGCCGGAAATTTTTCCGGTCAGGATATCCGGCCCTGCAAAGGGCACAATCCCGTCATCAAGACCTGCCAGAAATACAGCTTCAAATTCCAATCCCTTTGCGGCATGCATGGACATAATGCGCACCTTCTCTGCTTTATTGCGCACTTGATCCAAGTCATTCTGCATATGTATCCAGTTCAACAAACCGGACCACCCGCCATGCTCCTTGTAACCTTTAACCATATCCCGGAAAGGTTTGCTCTCCCAGAAAAGCTGATCAAAAGGAGGCATATCACTCAGGTATGCGGAAAGTCCCAAAGGTCCCCGGGCAATCACTTTCTCCGGAACCTCGGGAACCTCATCATCAGCGTCCTCGGCAAAACCGAGCATCCGACGCGCAGCCGCAAGCAGTACTTCCACCCGCGGATCATGCCAGAAACTTTCAGTTTCAGGGACACTGCAAGGGATTCCCTGACGTTTGAGCATGGCCTCAATAGGACCGATCAATGCTTTAAAGCGGACCAGTACAGCAATATCACCGGGACTTAAGGTTCCGTGTTCCCCCGCATCCACAAGACTATGACTGGTGGCTCCGATGAGTTGCTTTATGCGCTCCCCGATCCATGAAGCTTCGCGTCCGCTATCAGGAGCGGAAAAAAGATGGATATCAGCTTCATAATTTTTATGGGCTTTAAGCTGCGGAGGATTCTCCAATACTGATGCCGATGCATCCAGCACCCCTTGAGCCGAGCGATAGTTATCCTCAAGTGTTATTTTAATCAAATTTTCCCAGAAAGCGCGAAATCTGTTCGCCACATTTCCGGCAGCACCACGAAAACCGTAAATAGACTGATCAGGATCACCAATGGCAAAAAGCCCTTCCCCGTCATCCCCGACCAAACGCTGGACAATTGCCAGTTGCAAGGGCGAAAGGTCCTGCACTTCATCAACCAGCACATGAGTGAAGGTACGCACATACTTGTCCGACTTCAGCTCAGAAAGCCAGAATTCCAGCAGGTCTGTGTAATCAACCAGATTATACTGATCTTTCTGACGGGTATAGTTAGCCAAAATTTCAGCGGGCCCTTCACTCAAAGTTTCCAGAGTCTCACGAGCAAGACTGATCGAATCCCATGCCGACTTAAGCTTTGCACTGTTCAGCTCAGGATTGGCTCGTCCAAATACCCGACGTGCAGTCTCTTCATTTAATATGATCGGATCATGGTCAAAAGCCGAAGCCCAGTATTCAAGAGCCAAAGCATGCAGAGTATCGGCACGGGGCAGAACTTCGTCATCTCCAAGCATACTGCGCATACGGTCATTCATTTCCTCGGCAGCCTTACGGGTAAAGGTCAAGGCAAGAATACGCCGTGCCCGGGTTCCCCTTTCAAGCAGATGCTTGATGCGGCCCATTAGAGTCTGCGTTTTACCTGTGCCCGGTCCGGCAATAACCAGCACCGGATCAGGTCCGGCTTCAACGGCTTTATTCTGGGCCTCATTAAAACGGACCACCCCGCTTTCCTGTTCCGGTTCAGAAGTTTTACGCACCTCTGCCTCAGGCTTGGGAGCATCAAGATCACCTTTGGGTTTGCGAACCACAACAAGTTTCACGCCGTTGACGATCTCATCCCTTTCCTGCGCAGAAAAGACGGAAATAGTTCCATACTGCCCGTCAAAACCGGGGTTACGGATGACCTGTCCCTCACGCATGCGGCGGATGCCCTCGGCAAGATGCACGTTGTGACGCTTAAGGTCTTCAACTGGGACCTGCTGCAGAATAGAAAATTCTGAACCGAACTCTTTGATCAGCGGAGCGTAAACACCGAGCACTTTTTTAGTCTTGGGACCGGTACCCACAACCTCGGAGATAAGTTCCTTGAGTGGCACCAGCGAGTCAAATCCGGGTTGTCCCTTGGGCTGCTGAGCTTCCTCGCGGTCAGCCAATTCCATAACCCTTGAATAAACCCCCATAGTCAGAGGCTTGCCGCAGACCGGACAAAGACCGCCGCGCATCTTTGATTCATGAGGATCAAGCATAATCCCGCACTTGCGGTGTCCGTCCATGTGGTATTTGCCCTCTTCCGGAAAGAATTCAATTGTACCCATGAACTTATGGCCCAGTCCTTCACCGCGCAGGGCGCGGTAGATGCCCTCATAGGACATATCACCGCTGAAAATATTTGCCTCGCGCCCTAAGTTTTCACCGGAATGTGCATCGGAGTTGGAAACCATGCGGTATTTATCCAGCGCGGAAATAAACCAGTTCATTTCCGGGTCTGAGGAAAGTCCGGTTTCCATAGCGAAAATTTCTGAAGCAAGATCACCGTAGCATTCTTCCACAGTATCGAAGCCGGATTTGGCACCGAAGAGCGAGAACCACGGTGTCCAGATATGAGCGGGAATTAGAAAAGCTTTATCGTGAGTTTCGAGGACGATTTCAAGGAGGTCTTTGCTGTCCAGACCGAGGATTGGCCTGCCGTCCGAATTGAGGTTTCCGATGGTATCGAGCTTGGCGTTGAATTTCTTAACCGATTCCAGATCGGGCATGTAGACGAGATTGTGAACTTTGCGGGTTTTGCCGTATTTTTTGTAGATGGAACTTATTTCGGTCTGAAGCATGAAGCGGGTCTGTCCGGCAAATGGACCATCCACCCAGTCTATGGATTCCTCAAGCCCCTTAGGTTCTCGCAAAGAAAGCAGCCCGGAGCCGTCCTCCACCAGTTGCTCTTCAATTTCGGCCACCCATTCGGGATGAGTAAAGTCTCCCGTACCGATGACGTCAATACCTTTCACCCTTGCCCATGCAGCCAGAAGGCGCGGGTTCAAGGCTTTGCTGGTGGCACGTGAAAATCTGGAGTGGATATGCAGGTCGGCTATAAATCTTTCCATGGTCTACCGTTCTTCCCCGTCTTGATCATTTATTGATCAACTTATCTATAAGAGCATCACAACTTCCTGTCATAACTGCACTTTATCATATCATCATCTAATCATCACAACCCTTTCAAGGCTTAAAAGGGACACTACATGCAGCCTCAAAAGATTGCAAGGCACCCCCCACTTTGATAGGGAAATTTTAAAAGAATGCCTCCGGCGGCCCTTCGGGGACCAGAGAAACTTTTTGGGAAAAGTTTCTCTGGACTCTTCAAAAACTTTTATTGGGCTTCGCCGCTTCGTAAAAATTAATGGAGCCAAATTGAGAAACGCTACAATTTACGATATTTGTGATGACCCGATTTTAAGATGTGAAAACCCCACAGTTCCGGGCGAAAACCTGCGCAAACTCTACAAGAAACTTTTCGGCAATCCGCTTTTCAAACATTTTATCCTGCGCTGGTGCTCGCATCCGGCTATTTTTCAGAGCAAAATCGGCCCTTATCAGGAGATGATGAAAGCCGCTATGCAGGCCAGCTATGAAAACTGGCAGGATAAACAATGGATTGAAACAACCTTTGCTCCGCTGGCTAAACTGCTCGATCGTGTTCAAGATCCTCAGTGGCGTATTCGTGAAAAGGCAGACACCCGCCCCCCGCACATACGTGAAAAAGAAGTAAATGAAGTGCTGGACGCGGTTCTTTCTGACATTATCAGGGTTTGGAACAAAAACCCCAAAGACCCGTATTTCCCGGTATCTGCTCAGGTAGTCATGCCCGGTGATTCCATCTGCGATGGAGAAAACTTCATGAACATCATGACCGGGCTGGGATCATACGAATTCCAGAACATCAACCTGCTCTTCGGGTTGATGCGCTGCTTCCTGCACTCCAACCCGCTGGCCCTGAAAATATTCCGCCGCCCATGGAAAGGAATCGCCGAACCGCTCTCCATGCGTGTTTCGTGGATCACCCACCGCACCGGATTTTATGACGATATTTTCTGGGAGCAGATATATAACCTTTATATATTGGAAGAACTCCCGCAGGCAGAGCAGGACAAGCTCAAGGAAATGCTGGAATCCCTGCTTCATTTCCTTATTATTACCAGCATGGAATGGCTACAGGCTCCCAGTTCAGGTATCAAGCATCCGGCTATCACCTGTCTGCCCAAAGATGGAAACGGACAGCCGCTTTGCAACCTCAAACCCCGCGACTGGAAAGCTAAAAAAGAACTTGGGTTTGACGATTACGTACCCGATGTAGATACAACATTCCTCGCACTGGCAATGTCCCGCAAGTGGCTGGATCTGGTGGAAGAAAAAAATCTGAACGCAAATCAGGAACTTCTGCGTGCAGCGGAAGTATTCCTTGATTTTCCGTGGGTGGAAATCATCAATGAATACCAGATCGGCGGTGGTAACAAGACCAACCCTCCGACCATCACCATGACCCGTCCGCTGGATTACTTCGGCTGCGTACCGCTCTGGTTCGACAAGCCCTTCAAAAGAGACAAAGAAGACGGACGCATTGTGCGAGAAACTCTAGGCAATGAAATCTGCCCCGGTCACAACATGGACATTCTTGAATCCATCCTCGCCAACCGCTACCAGTGGAAAGCGCTTGAGGGAGAAAATCTCGAAACCGTAAAACGATTCCTGACCTTCCATCACAATGCATTCATCAGCGGCAACTTCAAGGAAGACAGCGCAGTACGATTCTACCTGCCGGAAATCTACGTCAGTTATGCCGGACGCCTTTACGATACTTGGCTGACCATCCCTGAAGATGAACGTCAACTTATCGATCCTGACGGTAAAGTCGAACAAATCCGGGCCGCAGCAATGGATTACTGCAAATACGATATGCTCGGCGCAACGCTCAACCCCTTTGACGCATCACTGGCAGTGGCAACGCTCTGCCTGCTGCGCTACCCCAACCGCGGTGACGGACTCATCGAAAGGGGCATAAAAGTTTTACACGACCACCTCGGCGAGGGCTGCTTCAGACATCCTTTCAAAGCCTACGAATGGACAATGGTTCGTCATCCGACACGTATTATCGTCGGCAGCGAAGTCACAACATCGCTCTTCGCCATGAATGCCATAGCCTGCTACAAACATTACATGAAATAAAAGAAAGAGGGAGGGCTAAGCACCTCTCTCATTTAATTCACCAGACGGCTTAGAAAGTGCCAGATGCAAGGCGCAAAAAAAGGCAGAAACGAAGCGTATTACACATACGTGAGTTTCTGCCTTTTTTGCAGCAACAATGCAGATGGTGCTTTATAAACCGCCTGGTTACCATTTAAAGAATGGCGGCCCGTCCTTGGTTATATCCATGTTGATAACCTTATAGGCATCTCGGGTATCATCCCCGGGTCTCTTAATATTAATGATAACCGGAGCAGCCCCCAGCCCCACGGTGGTAAATTCAAACCGCCAACGCCCGAAATCACCCATCAATCCGGAATCAGCTTTGATTATCTTAAACTTGTCCAGACTGACCAGCTCGGGATCAAAAGAAACACCGTCAAATTGATACCCCCCGGAACCGGGATTACGCATTTCGAAAGCAAGCTGCTCTCCGGGCATGAGTCCGAGGCTTATCTCATGCTTACCGTCCATGTCATATTCGGCAATCGAGTCCGCAAAAGGGTTCAGCGAAGAACAGCCGCTAGACATAAACGTTAATAAAAGCAGACATAACACCCAGCCAAACGAATTATATTTTTTTATTTTCATAAATTCTGCATTTTTATGTGCCTATTTTGACACCTGTGTTAATAAAATATTTTTTACAAAGCATTTCAACAAGTTAAGAATTTGAGAAAAAACCAATTCAAGTGTAATAATATTAACCGCATACGGCAAGGGGAAGCCGTAAGCTATGGCTGTTTTATCAGTTATAATACTCATTTCGATGTGCGTCTTCTTCAGGAATGTTCCTGAATTCCCGGGCGCTTGGTGCTTTTATTATTGTTTTTACCTTTTTTAAGGAGTGTGAGGATGAAACGTTCATTACTGTTTCTTGCGCTAGTTGCTATTCTGACTCTCGGCCTCGCCGGATGCAGCGCAGAAAAAAAAGAAGAGGCCCCAGCCAAAAAGGAAACCACTGAAGCAGCTCCTGCTGCCGCAGCCGGTAAA
Source organism: Maridesulfovibrio salexigens DSM 2638 (assembly GCF_000023445.1). Lineage (GTDB taxonomy): Bacteria > Desulfobacterota > Desulfovibrionia > Desulfovibrionales > Desulfovibrionaceae > Maridesulfovibrio > Maridesulfovibrio salexigens. Next base: position 3,290,486 of record NC_012881.1, read on the forward strand.
ACCCTGAAACTGGCCATGGATGCCGACCCTGTCTCCCTTGACCCTCATGTACAGCTTTCCGGTGGTATGCTTCAGTACTCCCACATGGTTTTCGATCCCCTCGTTCGCTGGGCTCAAGACGGTTCCTTTGAACCCCGTCTTGCTGAGTCCTGGGAACGTATCGATGACAAAACCATGCGCTTTCACCTGCGCAAAGGTGTAAAATTTCACTCCGGCAACCCCTTCACCGCTGAAGATGTTGTCTGGACCATTGAGCGCCTCAAAAAGAGCGCGGACTTTAAAGGTCTGTTCGAGCCTTTCTCTCCCGCAAAAGTTGTTGATGCCAACACTGTTGATATCATTACTAAAGAGCCTTACGGCCTGCTCCTGAACATGGCGACCTACATTTTTCCCATGGACAAGAAGTTCTACTCCGGCAATGACGAATCCGGTCAGGCTAAAGACGCTATCGTTAAAACCGGCCCCTCTTTTGCCAACGTAAACGAATCCGGTACCGGTAAATACACTGTTGCCGAACGTGAACAGGGCGTACGCGTTGTTTTCAAATCCTTCCCCGAATACTGGGACAAAGCAGGTAACGTTGATACCATCATCCTGACTCCCATTAAAAACGACGCTACCCGCGTAGCAGCACTGCTTTCCGGCGATGTTGATTTCATCATGCCCGTTCCCCCGCAGGACCTGAAGCGCGTTGAGTCCACTGAAGGCCTGCAGCTGGTAACCATGTCCGGTTCCCGCATCATCACTTTCCAGCTGAACCAGAAACGCCAGAAGCCTTTCCAGAACCCCAAAGTTCGTCAGGCTATTGTATATGCTACCGACAACACCGGTATCGTAAACAAAGTAATGAAAGGCTTCGCTACTGTTGCCTGTCAGCAGGGCCCCGAAGGTTTTGCAGGTTACAATGCAGAACTCAAGCCCCGCTATGACCTTGAAAAAGCCAAGCAGCTCATGAAAGAAGCCGGCTACGAAAACGGTTTTGAGTGCACCATGATCGCACCTAACAACCGTTACGTTAACGATGAAAAAATAGCTGAAGCATTCGTTTCCATGCTTGGCAAAATCGGCATCAAGGTTAACCTGAAAACCATGCCTAAAGCTCAGTACTGGGATCAGTTCGATGCACAGGTTGCCGACATCCAGATGATCGGCTGGCACTCTGATACCGAAGACTCCGCTAACTACACTGAATTCCTGCTTATGTGCATCAACAAGGAAACCGGTTACGGCCAGTACAACAGCGGTAACTACTGCAACCCCGAAGTAGATTCCCTGATTATGCAGTCCCAGACCGAAACCGACCTTGCCAAGCGTAGTGCAATGCTCCAGAAAGTAGAAAAAATCCTCTACGACGAAGCAGCATTCGTACCCCTGCACTGGCAGAACCTGTCCTGGGCTTCCAAGGACGGTATGAACACCAAAGAAATCGTAAACGTACAGAACTTCCCCTACTTCGGCGACCTCGTCATCAAGTAGTGGAGATAACTGCATAAAATCACACTCAAAGGGAACTCCAATACGGGGTTCCCTTTGATGCGTCTGAAACTCAATTAATTTTCAAAAATCAATCCCGCAAGCGGGATTGCAAAGGTAAATGTTCCTTTGTCCGCCGGAGGCGAAATCACTCGCCCCAAAGCGTGAAGCGCCTCAACTGTTTTCCGTCTGGAGTTAAATAAAAAATGTTTGCTTTTATAGTCCGAAGGATCGCGCAGGCGATCATTGTAATGCTGATCATCAGCTTCATCGGCTTTGCCATCAAGCAAAGCTTCGGTGACCCGGTCAGGGAGATTACGGGGGTTTCCGTATCTGCTGCTGAAAGGGAAAAAATCAGAGACGAACTTGGCCTAAACGATCCGTTCATGGTCCAGTTCGGCCGTTTCATGCAGGGAGCGGTCAAGGGTGATATCGGTAGATCTTTCTTCTACAAAAAGTCCGCTCTGGATGTAATTCTGAGCAAAGCTCCCGCGACTCTGGAACTGGTTATCTGTGCCGCCCTGATCATTGTAATATTTTCTGTACCGCTGGGTATTTATTCGGCCATTCGACCAAAGGCCATATTCGCGCGGTTCGTCATGGGAGGATCGATTGTCGGGGTATCAATACCGGTATTTCTTACCGCGATTCTCATGATCTATGTTTTCTCAGTAGAGCTGCACTGGCTGCCATCATACGGACGTGGTGAGACAGTCGACTTAGGCGGCTGGCGCACCGGATTTCTGACAGCTGACGGCTGGCTGCATCTTATCATGCCTTCCATCGCCTTATCTTCCATCATGCTCCCACTCTTCATTCGACTCATTCGTTCCGAAATGATGGAAGTTCTTGAAAACGACTACATCAAGTATGCATGGGCCAAAGGCTTGATGCCCAAGAGGGTCTGGATTGTTCACGCTTTCAAAAACACTCTGCTCCCGGTAATTACTGTTGGCGGTGTACAACTAGGAACAATGATCGCCTTCACCATCCTCACTGAGACTGTATTCCAGTGGCAGGGCATGGGCTTCATGTTCATTGAGGCAGTGGAACGCGGCGATGCTCCGCTGATGGTAGCCTACCTCATGGTGGTCGGGATGATATTTGTAGTTGTTAACACCGTGGTTGACGTCATTTACGGACTGGTCAACCCTCAGGTCAGAATCGCGGGGCAAAAATAAATGAAAACCAGATCACGCTGGCAGAGATTCAAAGAATCATACTTTCTGCACGACTTTCTGCACGACAAAGTTGCCCTCACAAGTTTCGGTATTCTGGTCGTGCTGCTGTTCATGGGCTTTGCGGCCCCCCTTGTCGCACCTTTTAATCCCTACGATGCCCACAACATCGACATCATGAACGCGGAAATTCCGCCTTCCTGGCTTCCCGGCGGGGACAGCAACTTCCTGCTCGGAACAGATGCACAGGGCCGCGACCTATACTCCACCATGCTTTACGGCATGCGCGTATCGCTGATCATCGGTATCGGCGCTGTTGCTCTTCAGGCTTTCCTCGGCATTATGGTCGGGCTGGTAGCCGGTTTTATGGGTAAAAGGGTGGAATCCATCCTTATGCGCGTTGCTGATGTACAGCTCTCCTTCTCCACCTACATGGTTGCTATCTTTATTTCAGCCATCTTTCAGGCTGTATTCGGGGTCGCCAAATACGAAGAAATCGCTGTACCGTTGCTGATTCTGGTCATCGGCTTTGCTGAATGGCCGCAATATGCACGTACTGTACGTGCTTCCGTACTGGCGGAAAAAAAGAAGGAATACGTGGAAGCGGCTAAGGTTATCGGCCTTTCCCAGAAAAGGATTATGTGGCGACACGTTCTGCCCAACACCCTTTCTCCGGTCTTCGTTATCTCCACCATTCAGGTTGCAAACGCCATCATGAGTGAGGCAGCCCTCTCCTTTGTAGGTCTGGGTATGCCTGTAACCCAGCCTTCGCTGGGCTCACTGATCAACGTTGGCTTTGAGTACATCTTCAGTGGATCATGGTGGATTACCATGTTCCCCGGTATTGTACTCGTTGTGCTCATTCTGGTCATCAACCTGCTTGGTGACTGGCTGCGCGACTTCCTCAACCCGAAACTGTACAAGGGGTAACCAATGCAACCGCTTCTTGATGTTAAGAACTTAAGTGTTGAGTTCGCATTGCGCCAAGGCCCCCTTGAGGCAGTACGCAATGTAAGCTTCACCCTGAACAGGGGCGAAAGGCTCGGTCTGGTTGGTGAATCCGGAGCCGGTAAATCTGTAACCGGTTTCTCCATTATCAACCTTATCTCCAAACCCGGATATATCTCCAACGGGTCAATCATGTTTGAAGGGCAGGATCTTGCGAAAATGCCTTTTGATAAAATGCGCGGCGTTCGCGGAAACCGCATTTCCATGATCTTTCAGGACCCCATGATGACCCTGAACCCGGTCTTGACCATCGGTACCCAGATGATTGAGACCGTGCTGGCTCACATGGACGTTACCCGCAAGGAAGCTGAAGAAATTGCGCTGGAAAAACTGCGCAAGGTTTACATTCCTTCCCCGCGCAAACGTCTGGACCAGTACCCGCATGAATTCTCGGGAGGTATGCGCCAGCGTATCGTCATCGCCATTTCCCTTTTGACAGATCCCTCGCTGATCATCGCCGATGAACCGACCACCGCGCTTGACGTGACCATTCAGGCTGAGATCATGGATCTGCTGCTGGAACTCTGTGAGAGCGATAACATGGGCCTGATTCTGATCACCCATGACCTCGCTGTTGTATCGGAAGTTACCCAGCGCATCGCGGTTATGTATGCGGGTGGAATTGTGGAGACAGGTTCAACCCGTCAGGTAACCGAAACCCCGGGCCATCCTTACACCCAGGGACTCATCGCCGCACTGCCCCAGTCAGGTGCAGCAGGCGACCGCCTGACCCAGATCCCCGGTGCCATGCCTTCACTCATGAATATGCCTGAAGGCTGTCCCTTCAACCCCAGATGCCAGCACTGTACTGATATCTGTAAGCAGGAACGGCCTGAACTTAAAGAAAATAAATCCGGTATTCTGGTGGCCTGCCACCATGCCGACAAAGTATAGAGATTCGTCATGCCAACCGATTCCCTCGTAAAAATTAAAAATCTGGTCAAGCACTTCGACATTTCCGGCGGACTGCTAGACCAGCTGCAAATGGAAAACGGACGCATCACACGCAACCGCACCATCGTCAAAGCGGTCAACAATGTCAGCTTTGAAATCAAAAAAGGTGAAACATTAAGCGTGGTCGGCGAATCCGGATGTGGTAAATCAACCCTTGCAAGAACCGTAATGGGCCTTTACCCGCCCAACTCCGGTGAAGTGCTCTACGGTGGAGAACGCATCGACAACCTGCCGCACTCAAAGATGCTGCCTTACCGTACAAAAATGCAAATGGTCTTTCAGGACCCCTATGCCTCGCTGAACCCGCGCATGACCGTGCGCCAGATCATTGAGGAGCCCATCTATTTCCACAACAAGGGCATTTCAAGGGGTGAGGCTAAAGACAAGCTGCATAAAGTAATGCGCAGCGTCGGTATGGACCCGGAATGGGCCGGAAACTACCCCCATGAATTCTCAGGTGGACAGCGTCAGCGCATCAGCATTGCCCGCGCTCTGGCTGTTGAACCTCAATTTATTGTGGCCGATGAACCCATTGCCGCACTGGATGTTTCCATTCAGGCCCAAATTCTGAACCTGCTCATGGATGCGCAGGAAGAACGCAACCTGACCTATCTGTTCATCAGCCATGACCTCTCCGTTGTTGAACACATTTCCACCCGCGTGGCGGTTATGTATCTGGGTAGTCTTTGCGAACTGGGCACAGCCAAGGAAATCTTTGCCAATCCGCAGCACCCTTACACAAGAGCACTGCTCTCGGCTATTCCGACACTTGGCGGGGAAAAGAAAAAACACATCCACCTTTCCGGTGATGTGCCCACTCCCATCAACCTGCCCACAGGCTGTGTTTTCCATGGTCGCTGCACATTTGCAAATGACCGCTGCCGTGAAGAGGTTCCCATTGCTCGTAATCTGGAAAACGGCACCCTCTGTGCCTGCCACGCTGTGGAAGAAGGAAGGCTTTAGCCAACAATACCGATTCACAGCAAATCGACTTACAAAAGAAAAGCCCGTTAATAAGAGACGGGCTTTTTTATTATGTGCTATACTCTTGCAATAACATTGATTCAAATTCTTGCAGGATGACAGTATGAGCCAAGAAATGAAAGTGCTGGGGGTCTATTCCCAAAACATCAAGACCAGAATCGGAGCAGGCACAACCTCACAAAAATCCGATCATAAAACCTACCATTACGTCATCCGCGTAGGCTACAGTAAATACCATGTACAACCATTGAACGAGCAGGACATTCCTTCCGGAATGATTACCGTTATTTCTGAAAAAGATTTCATCGCTCAGTTCAGCCCTGAATTATACTACTACCAACGAAAAACCCTGCCCGCCCTGAAAACCCTGCAAGCCAAAATATCCAAAGGGGAAGAAGCTTTTGAAAAAGGTAAGCTGGATGATGCTGAGCATGCCTTTGCAGGAGCCCTGCTTCTCGACCCGGATAACCCCAAAGCGAATCTAGGCATGGGTACCGTCCAGTGCACAAAAGAAAATTTCGACAAACTCACTGAGATCATCCAAGTTCTGCTGAATCTGGATGCCGTATTTCTTGAAGAACAACGTCAGGAGTTCAACCTCTTTGCCATAGTGCTGCGCAAGAGCAAGCGATACAATGAAGCCCTGACTTTTTATAAGAAAGCACTTGAAATTTATCCGAATGACGAAAACCTGCATTTCAATATTGCCCGGGCTTATTTTGATACTGACAACAGCGAGGAAGCTCTTTCACATATAAATAAAGCTCTTGATATCAATCCAGAGCTGGAATCAGCTACTCTTTTTCAAAAATATCTGCTTAAAAAAAAGAAAAAGAAACCCGCTACGGCAGTTAAAAATAAAAAACAAAGTATCCAGACTCCGCAAAAGCGGAAATAAATCAGGCACTCCTGAATATAAACTCCAGATTGAAACAAGTTCTAATCGACATTTTTTAAAAGCCTGCTTATAAACAGCAGGCTTTACGTTGAACAACAAGAAAAATATATTTTAGTAAAGCAGACAGCTTACTTGATATGTGTCTATGTGGGGAGACAGTTGATGGGAGATATTTTTCAAGTACTTGGTGTTTATTCCAAAAACATCAAAGATCATACCGGAGCCGGGACAACAATGCAGCGTTCCGAGAGCAAGACATACTACTATGTCACACGGTCCGGTGTGGACAATTTTCAAGTTCAACCCCTCAATAACCAGAACGTCCCCTCAGGCATGGTGATAACTTTAAACAAAAAAGAATTTATCACCCAGTACGCTCCCGAAATAAAATACTATGAAAAAAAGACCCTTCCGGCTCTGAAATCACTTCAAAACAAAATTGAAAAAGGGGAACAGAACTTTCTGAACGGAAACCTTGATGAAGCAGAACAATCCTTTGCCAAAGCCCTTTTTCTGGACCCGGAACACCCCAAAGCCAATTTGGGAATGGGGTCTGTGCAATGCACTAAGAAAAATTTCAAAAAGCTTTCCAAGATAATAGACAGGCTTTTAAATAAAGACGAAATTTTCATGGAAAGCCAGAGGCAGGAGTTCAACCTCTTTGCTATCAGCTTACGCAAACAATCTCTTTTTGATGAAGCCATCACATTTTATGACCGGGCTATTCAGATCAATCCTAATGACGAAAATTTGCATTTCAATACAGCCAGAGCTTATTTCGATGCCGGTAATAATGACATGGCGTTAAAACATCTGGATAAAGCACTTGAAATTGCACCTACACTTGAAGTAGCTTCCATGTTCAAGAAGTACATCGTCAAACGGAAAAAGAAATGATCTCGCAAAAGGAAAAACTCAAGGCAGCCTGCACTCCCGGACTCAAAATTACCATTGAGTTAGGTGGACTGAATGATAAAGCCCCGACCATCGTAGTTGGAGGGGACTTCATAAAATCACTCATTGTCAAAGAACCCATGGTTCACCATGCAGATAAATCCCTCTGGTCCGAATACATGTATCCCGGCAATGAGGCCACTATCCGCTATATTTATGAAGGAATCGCTTCTGGATATAAAACCGAAGTGATCAGAATGATCAGCTCGCCCGACAGACTTCTTTTCCTAAAATACCCAAAACGAATAGAATCATATAATCTCAGAAGGCATAAAAGGGTTTCCTGCTTCATGGAAGCACAAATAGAACTTGGCGAGAGAAAGAATACTGCAGTTCTGGAAGACCTGAGCACCAGCGGCTGCTGTGTGAGCTACATTACAGATAAAAATTACCCGGACCCCGAAATTGGGGACAAAATGAATATTTACTGTCCCTACTTTGCAGAGAACGGCACCAACTTCATCCCCTGCAAAGTGCAGCGCTGCACCAAGGATTCACGAAAAACCATTCTGGGTATGACCTTTGAAAAGCCATCCCCGGAAATCCTGATTAAGATACAGGATTACGTAGCCACCATACTTTACCATTCCTAAAAATTTCAAAGAAGAAGGCCCTGCTGAATAATTCCAGCAGGGCCTTCTTCTTTTATCGTAAAAAGAACTGACTATTTTTTAGTGCGGACAGTAAGTCCCAAATCCTCAAGCATGGTCAGATCGTGATCTATACCCTGCCCTGATACGGTGAGAAAATCGCCTACCATCAGGCCGTTACAGCCGGCATGGAAAATAAATGATTGCAGGGAACGCAGTGCGGCACGTCCCGCGGCCATGCGCACTTCCGCATGAGGATTGACCAAACGGAACATCGCGATAGTCAGCAGAATTTCCAGAGGCTGTAATGGTTCAACATTCTCCAGAGGAGTTCCCGGAATGGGAATCAGGAAATTAAGGGGAATGGAATCAACTTCCAGCTCCGCAAGTGCAAGAGCCAGTTCAACCCGCTGTTGATGACTTTCACCTAGGCCCAGCAGCCCGCCGCAACAGACTTCTAGTCCGGCTTTTTTGGCATCACGCACCGTACGTACCCGCTCTTCATAGCTGTGGGTGGTGCAGACATTCGGGAAATAGCTTTCCGCAGCCTCAAGGTTATGGTGATAACGAACTACGCCGGATTCGTGCAGCTTCTTCAATGACTCAAAATCAAGGCAGCCAAGTGATGCACAATGGTTAAAACTCCTCTCGCGCATACCGTCCACAGCTTCACAGACATGATCAAGAGATTTACCCTTTAGCGCCCTGCCGCTGGTCACATAACTGAAGAATTCAAGGGGTGACTGCCCTGCTTTCTCAGCACAGTCCCGGATTTCCTCCACCGACATGAGCGGGTAAGCCGGAGCCGGTGTGCCTTTAAAATGGCTGGACTGAGCACAGAAAGTACAATCTTCCGAACAGTTCCCGCTACGTACGTTAGCGATGGAACAAAGACTGACCTCGCGCCCGAAACGCCGCATGGTCATGGTATGTGCAGCATGCAAAATTTCTGCAAGCTCTCCGTGGGAAGCACCGAGTACTGAAACCGCAGTGTGTTCATCAATGGCCCCGCCACCGTGAACGGCATTCCACAAAGCCTGTTTCTCGTTTCTATCCAAAATATTACCCCTGAAGGCCAATCACTTCACATATAGCGGAAGTCAAAGCCTCAAGCTCAAGATTTGAAATTATATATGGCGGCATCACATAAACAAGTTTTCCAAAAGGACGAACCCAAACGCCGCGTTTTACAAATTCCTGCTGGATGGATTCCATATCCACGGGTTCCTTCAGCTCGACAACCCCGATAGCACCAAGGCAGCGAACATCAGCCACCGCACTTGATTTCGCACACGGTGCAAGTCCGGAACAAAGAAGCTCGGAAATCTCCGCTACCCGTTCTTTCCAGTTACTTTTCAATAAAAGATCTATGGAAGCATTGGCAACAGCGCAGGCCAGAGGGTTGCCCATAAAAGTCGGGCCGTGCATAAACACCCCGCCCTTGGAAGATATACCCTCGGCAACTTCCTTTGTAGCAAGGGTTGCAGCCAGAGTCATCATACCTCCGGTAATGGACTTGCCAACACACATGATATCCGGACAAATTCCGGCCTTTTCGCTGGCAAACATGGTCCCGGTACGTCCGAATCCAGTAGCAATTTCATCACAAATAAGCAGAACATTATGCTCATCGCATGCCTCGCGGACCCGTTTCAGATATTCAGGAGAATAAAAACGCATACCGCCTGTTCCTTGCACCACTGGTTCAAGGATTACTGCCGCCAGCTCATGGGCGTGTTCTTCAATCTTGGACTTGAAATCGGCGAAATGTTCATCACTGCAACCTTCTTCAAATCCGCACTCTGGAGATTCGGCAAAAATATGCTTCGGCAATATAGAGGTAAACATGGAATGCATACCGTTAACAGGATCGCAAACCGACATGCAGCCGATGGTATCACCGTGGTAGCCATTACGAACAGTCATCAAACGATTCTTTTTGGGTTTGCCTATTACATACCAATACTGAATGGCCATCTTGATCGCCACTTCCACTGACACCGAACCCGAGTCAGCCAAAAAAACGTGCTGCAACGGCTCCGGAGAAATATCAACCAACTTACGAGCCAGTTCAACCGCGGGTTCATGGGTCAGTCCGCCAAACATGACATGTGGCATGACTTCAGCCTGATCACACAAAGCCTTTCGCAATACAGGATGGTTATAACCATGAACGGCACACCACCACGAGGCCATCCCGTCGATAAGCTCAGTACCGTCTTCAAGGATAATTTTCACACCCTCAGTACGCTTCACCGGAAAGACTTTAAGGGGATTTGTGGCAGAAGTATAAGGATGCCAGATATGTTCCCTGTCGAAATCTAGTATAGACATATTCACCTCCAGCGGCCCTTCGGAGCCCCCCCTTTGAGAAAGGGTGCTCTGAACTCTCCTAAAACTTTTGTTAGGGGCTCACCGTGTTGTAGCTGAAATTTTTTTTTTAATGAGCGAACACATTTGTTCGTGGGAAAAAGAATGCTGTGATTATTTTTTATCAATCATCCTATGCGGCATAGCCCTACTCGTTAGACAGCTATGAATCTAAAGCTTCGTCGATTTGCTCCCAGCATTTGGGATCATTGTAGTCCCAATTTTCGATATATGGAATGGAAGCTATCACTTTTACTTCGGAGATTTTTTCGATGAAACGAATATTCTCTTCAGCCATACCGAATTCTTCTGGAGCGGGCTGGTTGGGGGAAGTCATGACCAGCCCGGAGATTTCCAAACCGGACTGTTGCAAGGCCGCGATGGAAAGCAATGCTTCGTTAATACAGCCAAGCTTGTTTTCAACAACCAGAATAACCGGATAACCAAGCTCTTTCATAAGATTGAGCATGGAAGATTCATCACTCAGAGGAACCATTATTCCCCCGGCACCTTCTACCAGAAGGAAATCGTCTCCTTCAAGTTCACGGACTTTCCGGGCAATCTCGACATAATCGAGTTCTACCCCGGCCAGCCTTGCGGCAAGATGAGGGGAGGTCGGGGGCTCAAAAATATAAGGACATTGTCTGTTGATGTCCCAGACAGCCCCAGCTGCACGATAGACATCGCCGTCCGGGGAATCGAATGAACCGTCAGGCAGGACAATGGCCCCTGACTGAACAGGTTTCACCGGAAGTATGCTCCGTCCTGATTTCATAAAGAAACGGGCAAGACCTGCGGTAACCACAGTCTTTCCTACGTCCGTACCAGTCCCGGTAATGAAAAATCCGGCAGACATTTTAACTGGCCTCGCCTGATTTGATTACTTCCAGCGGATCACGGTCGCTTGTTTCGGCAAAGAAAAGTTCCTTGTCATAAGGACCAAAATGTCCTTCGTCACCAACGAGGGTGAAAAATTCAATGCGGGAATAGCGGCGACAGCGGTCCTCGCTGACGCGATTGGTGATGTAATAATTGAATTTGTCCATAGAATGGGTGGACTGTCCCAGATCGATTACCCGGTCAGCAAACTCGCACCACGCATGGGCTACCCACTTATCATCTTTAAAAATCCAACCATGAACAACTTCGACTTCAGTATTCTCACTGGCAGGTTCAAGGCAATATTCGTATGCGGAAGGTTGATTTCTACTCATTACAGCTATCCTTTTTCTTGGCATCAAGAGCCATTTTGATCGCACCCAATGCGTTACCTACTTCATGATGAGAGGGGAAAACAGCTTCAGTATGCAGTTTTTCAGCAACTTCAGGCAGCAGCTTCTGAGCGGCAGCACCGATCCCCACGATGGGCAGGTTAAGTGAAGCATCAAAGCTTACCAGCGAACTTGCCGCACGCCCGGAGATAAATCCGGCCATGTTGCCGCCGATTTCCTTGCGCACAATATGTTCGAGCATGGCATTTTCAATCTTGACCCTTGTTTCAGAAAGGACCATGTCCGCAAAACCAGCTCCATCAAGATCAAATTCCTTACCCAGAATATCAGCCGCAGCTTCAGAAACAGACTTGTCGCCGATAGCAAGCAGCCCCTGCACATGCAGTGCATCAGTGGAGGTGAAACCGACTTCCTCCACCAGCTGTTCGCGCACAAGCTTCTGGACCTTTCCGCCAAGTCCGATCTCACCGAGTCCGGTTCCTTCCATGATCTGTCCGAAGGTGGCGGGACCGTTTTCAAAAAGATATTTCAGGACTGCGTCATCGGAGCTTTTTTCTGCGGATGGACCGACCTTAAGCAGATGAGACTCGTGCCCTTTGCCGATCCATTTTTCAGGAGCGGGAATGTCTCCAGCCATACACAGGGGCACAACCCTGCCCGGACCTACTTCAAAATTTCCTGATCTGTTGATACGCGCAAAGCTGTCACCACCGACACCTACGGTAAACATTTCCACCGCTTCAACATGGGTTTCCCAATCGCCGATAATGGAACCGCTTTCCTGAATAGTAGGCTGGGAATTGCGGATCAAAGTAACGTCAGTGGTTGTACCACCCACATCCACGATGAGTGCATCTTTTTCCGGGGAATAAATGGAGCCGTAATAAGCGGTTGAGGCAGGGCCGCTGGCAAAGGTTTCAGCCGCACGCTGTACTGCATCTTCCATGCTCATGGGAGTTGCATTACCGCGAACAACAACCACGGAAGAACCGAGTCCGCGTTCATCAAGGGCCTTGCCTACACCGGACAGAAATTCTTTCATTACCGGCATAAGACGGGCATTCAGTACAGCTGTTGCTGCACGTTCAGCCTGCCCTGCACGGGTACTGATTGTGTGGGAGCAGAATACGGGCTGGGGATCGGTAAGAGAAATAGCTTTTGCTGCAATAAGTTCATGAGCCGGATTCTTGATACTCATGGCTGAGCAGACAGCATATGCATCGACATGTCCGGCCATATCCTGAATACCGTCCACAAGGGATTCAATATCCAGCGGATCTTCTTCCATTCCGGTTATCTTGTGTCCGCCCTTAACGTAACGCAAAGTCACAACAGGCAGCTTCAGCGCCTTGGTGGTACCGATCATAAATAGACCGACCCGTGCGCCTTTATTCTCAACAACTGCGTTGGTCGCCAGAGTGGTGGAAACAGAAACAAGCTTGACCTCATCCGGGCTGATTCCGCTTTCCTTCATGGCTTTATCCAAGGAAGAAGCCAGACCGAGGCTCAGATCATGATGAGTGGTGGGAGATTTGGCTGTAGCCACCACGCTTGAGTCTTCGCATTTTACAACAACAGTGTCTGTGTAGGTTCCACCTGTATCAATACCGATCGCATAACCGCTCTCAAAACTCATTGCACATATATCCTTCGCCCGCAGGAGGCATTTTTGTTCAATATCCGACCGCACCATAGCAGGTCTGACCAGTACAAATAATGCCGCTTTTCCCAATTGGCAAGGGCTGAACTTCATTTACGAACCAGAGGGTTCAGAAAGTACCAGATGCAAGGCGCAAGAAAAGACACTGGAACGAAGCGTATTCAGACATACGTGAAGTTTTCAGTGTTTTTCGCAGCAACGCCGCAGATGGTGCTTTATCAGCCTTCTGGCAAGGGCTCTATGTAATGATAACCCCGGCGTAGGCCACTACCCGTTCGTAGTCACCAGTCGCCTGACCTGAGTTGGTATACTGCACAAGCTTGCCGGAAGTGGCACCGAGCTTTTTGGCGGCGAACATTGCCATAGTCATGGGCAGGACACCGCACATGCTGATCTGATTGGATGAAACAATGGAGTAAAGGTCGGACGGGTCCATACGGATGATCGCCTCAAGAGCCATAGAATCGAGTTTCTTGGCCTGATCAGCAGAAACGAAATGACTCATGTCGGAGCTGACAACCATAGAGATGGGCTGTGAAGAATCTTTCATTATTTCCGCTATGGCCTCACCTGCCTTGCGCAGATTGGACGGAGAAGCCTCTGAAACACAAACCGGGACTATCTTCATTGCCGGATTAAGGTAATGCAAAAAAGGCACTATAACTTCAAGGGAGTGCTCCCGCGAATGGGCCTTTTCATTTGAAACAAAACCGGTTCTACTTTCAATGAGCTTTGCGGCCAGTTCCTCATCTACATCCAGCTTGCCGCCGGGAAATTCCCAGCTTCCTTTATCCCAGACAGACAGAGGGGACCCGAGTCCGGTATGATTGGGGCCAAGCAGAAACACAGTGTCAGACAGCTTGCTCTGGGCAAGAGTTTTACCGCAGGGTTCACCGGAAAACATATATCCTGCATGTGGAACCATAATCAGGCGGTCAACCGGACGGTCGCCACCCGCATTCTGCGTTCCTGAATACATTTGAAGCTCCTTGCGAAGCTGATCAGGACTGTCCGGATAAAAACGTCCGGCTACTACGGGCTGTCTGTTCATATTTACCTGCCTTAAAAATTATTGAAATACCGGGTCCGGCTGAAACTTGGAAGCATCCTGCTCAATCTTGTGGGTTGCCAGCGCGGAAGTTGCAAGACGTCCGTAAAGATCGCCCGGTTTTTGCTTGGCAACTTCTTCCATCAGTTTCTTCCACTCGGAAACAGCCCCGGCCTTTTCGTAAAGCTGGGCCAGACGGAAGCGGGATGAAGCCCATTCAGGATCAGAAAGCGGGATATACTTATCGTATTCCGCAGCCCACTTAAGAGCTTCACGGTAACGCCCGGAACTTTCCGCCGCGAAGATTGTCATCAGGATGCAATCCTTGATCTTTTCACGGTCTCCCCCGGTCTCAAGGAGCATGGCTAACGCTTCCTGCGCATATACGAAAACCTTCTTCAGCTCTTTCTTCTTCATGGAAGACTTGGCCATGTAATACATGGCATAAGCGCGCGAAGACTGGGGCAAAAGCAGATTTGAAGCCAAGCCAGCCCAAAGAGGAGTACTACGCTCAGTCTCTCCGAGATTTTCGTAAGCCATAGCCTGTGCGTATTCTATATGAACCTTCTGCTTCGGATCAAGTTTCCACTTATCCTTAGCAAGGTTGACCAGTGCGGTTACCTTACTCCAAGCCTGTTCATCCACGTAGATACCAAGGGCCATATCAAGAGCCATTGCTGAGTACTTAGGAATTTCCTCACCCTGCAAATAGCGTTCAATCAATTCCAAGGCCCTTGTCGGCTGCTCTTTCTTCCAGAAGCTGAGCGCTACACCAAGCCTTGTCTCATCATTAACATCTTTGCCTTCATTATTCTTTTGAGCATACTTGTTCCAGTAATCGACAACACGGCCGTAGTTCTCATCCCGAACCAGTTCCGGTACAGCCTTATCAAAAACTCTTGTACCAAGTTCACTGGCCCGATCTCTCAACCCGCTACGCGGATATTTATCAAGAAAACCCTGAACCGCACCAAGGCAGTCTCCGTATTTTTTGTTCCAGTAATACCACATACCGAGCTTTAGTTGAGCAAGCGGAGCAAGCGGGCTATCCGGGAATTTCTCAATAATATGAGTATAAATTTTCTGCGGCCTGAGGTTGTAAGGACGGTCAAAGACCTTGTCCATCTGGCTCATGCTTGGATCATCATAAATGCCTTCTTCAGCAAGACGCATCATGGAAACAAGCCCACCCTCTTTGTCGGGAAAATCTTTGGCCGCTTTTTCGTAAATTTCCTTGGCTGCGGTTTTCTGGCCGGTCTTAAGATAAATATCGCCGATGCGCGCCAAAACAATATCCGCTTCAGGAGCTTCCGGGGCAAGGTTGTAGTAAGCCCAATAGTTTTCACGGGCCTGCTCTATCTTGCCCAGCCTGTTCTGGGTATTGGCCGACATAAGGAGGAAATTCAGATCTTCAATGTAGAAACGAGGCCAGCGTTTATCAATATAGTCAATAATTTGGAAAGCCTGTTCATCATAACCAAGAGCATCCAGAGACTTGGCAAGGCCGAGTGCGGCATCACGGACAATCTTACTGTCCGGATACATCTGAACCAGATACTGGAACTGGTCCGCAGCCTTTTCGTATTCCTTCATACCGAGATAGTACTCACCCCAATAGTAACTGATATAAGGAATGTTGGGATCGTTGGGATACTGGGATTTAAGAAGATTAAAATAAGCCTTGGCCTCAGGCATGTTGCCTACTTTAAGGTTAAGCAACCCCAGATTAAGTAAGGCCATAGGGACATTCGGAGACTTGGTGTCCGCATTCATTGCTTCCATCCACGCACTGGCAATTTCACCGAAATTATCAGCCATGGCTTCACGATGCAGCTCGGTAAGGCCCTCAGCTTTACCGTAAAGAGCGCGCAAACGCATATCCAGCGGCAACTCTTTCATTAAGGAGACTTCTGTAAAGCCGTCTATTGCAACTTGAATCTCCCCTTCATCCAGAGCTCCTTCCGCAGCAAGCAGAACGCCCTTGGCGACCTTTATCCGGTCCTCAGGGGTCATTTCTTTCTCGCCCTCGACACCATCACCGCCTTCTACTCCATCATCAAGCTGCTCGGAATCTTCCACTGGATAGGCATCAGAAGCTGATGAATCCTGTTCACCTTCTACGGCTTCATCCCGAACATCAGTCCCATTGTCAGCCTCACGGGTAGACTCAACAGCTCCTTCATCTTCAAGAGCGGGGTAATCAGCAGCCTCAAAGGAATCTTCATTACTCGGTGGAGGTGTTACCTGCCCAGATGCGGAGGATTCAGGCGGGGCTATTTTGCCGGAAACCTGACCGGAAACACTGCCGGTTGCCTGTCCTCCGGACTGGGAAGGAGGCGGAGCAATCCTGCCGGAGACACTGCCGGACGCACTGCCTTCGGATTGCTGCGGCGGGGCGACTGAACCGGATGCACCTTCGCCTTCGGGAAATTCTTCTTCATAAGCAGCTTCATCAACACTTTCGTCGACACCTTCATCAATAATCTCATCTGAGGGAGGAGGTGCAATGCTTCCGCCAGCTGATCCACCGGAACTGTCCGTTTCTATGCGGGCGACAACCTGTCCACCAGAATCGCCGTTATCAACAACACGGCGGGCAATGCCACCAGCCCGTGCCGGAGGTACCGAAGTATCAACAGGCTTAGCCTGCCCCGGACCGACGTTAGCCACAGGAGCACGATAAGTATAAGGAACAGAATAAAATGGACGTTTTACAGGCTGAGGAGGGACCTGTTCAACCGGAGTCTCTTCTGAAACCTGCTCCAACTCCTCTTTGAGTTGTGCTGACTCTTGGTCTTCAGGCAGATCGACTTCTTCAATTACCGGAGGTTGCGGAGGCTTAGCCTCAGCCTTCAGAGCTGTTTTTTTTGCGGCTGCAACACGAGCCGCTTCAGCTTTTTCTTTTGCTTTCTTATCAGCTGCGCGTTTTGCCTCAGCCTTTTTCTGAGCTGCGATTTTCTTTTGAGCAGCTTTTTTACGATCAGCTTCACGGCGGGCTTTCTCTTCAGGCGAACGCCATTTGGAGCCAATGGGATCACGGAAAAACTGAATCGTCATTTGCCCGTTACCAGCAGGCATGCGGATAAAGCCAAAAGCACTGGTCCGGGTTCCGATGGTGATGGAACTCGGGCCCATTTGCAGGGAATTGACCAAACGTAAAGAGGATAAAGGAGCCGGGGTTGGCTGCTTTTCCCCCTTGAGAGCATTTTTGGGAAAAGAAATGGTTATCTGCTGCCGTCCGGTACGGGCAACTTTCCCAGAAAGATTTTTCTGGTCAAAGACAAGACGTATGGAATCCATGTCAGCCTTGGTCTCAATAAAGTACTCCAAGGCATGACCAGGATTAGGGCAGGCGAGCCAAAAAACGACCGCCATAAAAAGGGTCCGGACAACTCCGGTAAGTCGGCTAAGCGTCACAATTAACTATCTTTGCAATATTCCTGCCTACCCCTCACAAAATCCACACTTTTTGTAAAAAATTAAACTTCCAAATTCCTTTTCTTGATCTTTTCAATCAGCGTCGTCCGCTTCACTCCGAGAAGTTCTGCGGCCTTGTTCTTAACGCCACCGGCTTTTTCAAGGGCCTCGATCATGAGACGGTCTTCGACCTTCTCCAGAAAATCCTTGAGTCCGTTGGCTCCCTGCTCTTCCATATCTGAAAGGGTGGGCCAATTGAATCCAACAGGCTGCATAAGTTCGGCAACCTTTTTCTTGGGTTCCTTACCCACATCTTTCCAGATTTTTTCCGGCAGGTCATCGGGAACGATTTCATCATCATCACAAAGGATGCACATACGTTCCATAAAATTTTCAAGCTCACGGACATTCCCCGGCCAAGTGTAGGAGACCAGCATATCAGCTGCATCGGACTGAATTCTAAGCTGTTCCATATCCTTATCTTCAGAAAAACGGCCAAGAAAATGCTTTGCCAGCAAAAGCACGTCCCCACCACGCTCACGAAGCGGAGGGAGATGCATGGGAATAACATTCAGGCGGTAAAAAAGGTCCTCGCGAAACCTTCCTGCGGCAACCTCCACTTCAAGATCCCGGTTGGTTGCAGCAACGATACGTACATCCACCTTTTTGATGGAAGTTCCACCAACGCGTTCGATTTCTTTTTCCTGAAGGACTCTCAGAATTTTGACCTGCAGGCTCAGATCCATTTCACCTATTTCATCAAGGAAAATGGTCCCGCCGTCAGCCAGTTCGAAACGTCCCGGACGGGAACGCACTGCATGGGTGAAAGCACCCTTCTCATGTCCAAAAAGTTCAGATTCCAGCAACTCCTTGGGGATGGCCCCGCAGTTTACCGGAACAAAAGGCTTTTCCTTTCGTTTGCTGTTGCGGTGCAAGGCACGCACAAGCAGCTCCTTACCCGTGCCGGATTCCCCGGTTACCAGCACGGTACTGTCTGTGGGCGCTACCTTTGCGAGAATCGCAAAGACCTCCTTAAGCGCAGGACTGTTTCCAATTATTCCACTTAAATTAAGAGCCATTCGGCCTCCCAAATTATTCTAGTCCGGGGAACTTTTTTAGTTCTGTTCCGCCTTGTACGGATTACTCCATCATATAAAATGGATAACCCTACACATTCACTGTCAATGAAATGACGCAAAGTCAATATGCAATTGAATTTTTCTTGCAAAAATCAAATAAAAAACAGTCGAATATCCTAATTTAGGCCACAGGAAATGAAAAATCACTCCATATCTTCCAATTCCCTGCCCTTGGTCTCCCGAACCATAAAGAGAACAAAGAAAAATGAGAGCGCCGCAAAAAAGGCATAAATGGAGTAAGTAATGCCCAATCCGACCCGGCTTACAAGTGAGGGAAAGGAAGCGGAAACCATGAAATTTGCCACCCACTGTGCCCCGGCACCAAGAGCAAGAGCGGAGGCACGAATACGGTTGTTGAACATCTCACCGAGCAGCACCCAGACCACAGGTCCCCACGAGAATCCGAAACAGAAAACATAAAGGTTGGCGGAATATAGTGCGGTTGTGGCAGATGCTCCCTGCAAAACAGGATGTCCGGTCGCATCAAGGGGGGCATTGCCGAACAAGTAGGCCAAAACGCCAAGAGTAACCAACATTCCAGCCGATCCCGCCAAAAGCAAAGGTTTTCGGCCTACCCGATCAATAAGTACAATCGCAACCAGTGTAGTCACAATATTTACGACCCCGGTGATCACGGTAATCCACAAAGAATTTTCCTCGGAAAACCCGACACTGCGCCAAAGCATGGAGCCGTAATAAAAAATAACATTAATACCTACAAATTGTTGCAAGACAGAAAGCCCCAGCCCGATCCAGACGACAGGATGCAGTCCCCCTTCACATCTCAAGGCTGCAAATGAAGGAGTACACTCTATCTTAAGACTGCCCTTGATTTCTTCAATTTTATCAAGAGTCTTCTCACCAAGAACTTTTGCAAGGATGCCCTCTGCCTCTTTCTCTCTTCTGGAAGCAATAAGATATCGGGGGGATTCCGGGATCATCAGAGCTGCAAATCCGTACAGAAGAGCAGGCGGGACCTCAGCCCAGAACATCCAGCGCCAAGTTTCAAACCCGAGCCAGAGCACATTATCCGCCGATCCCCCTGCAATGCCCACCAACATGTAGTTGCTGAGCATAGCAACGAAAATCCCGACCACAATGGCCAGCTGTTGCAATGAACCGAAACTTCCGCGCAGGCTGGCCGGGGAAATCTCCGCAATGTAGGCTGGAGTAATGGCACTGGCAAGGCCGATCCCCACGCCACCAAGAAAACGCCAGAAAATAAAATCCCAGACAGTGATTGGCAGCCCGGAACCAACTCCACTGATGGTAAATAAAAACGCCGAAAGCAACATGGGCTTGATGCGTCCGTAACGGTCCGAAACCGATCCCGAAAGCAAAGCACCTACAGCGGAACCTATCAACGCGAGAGAAACAGACATTCCCACCAACACCGGACCGACCTTGAAATAATCACCCAGCGCAACCACAGCGCCATTAATGACCGCAGTATCAAAGCCGAAAAGAAAGCCGCCGAGTGCTGCGGCAGCTGAAATAAGGAGGACAAAAATTACCGATGCTGATTGCTTGGGATCGTGGGGGGGACTTGCAGACATACTCACCTTCTTATGGTTGGGTAATTACAGCTGAGCAACAGTAACAAACAATACAAGCTGTTACCATACTCTCCGTATCAATGTCACCACAACTTCAAGGCAACCACCGTAAAAACAAAAAAAAGGAGATACCGACCAAAGTCAGTATCTCCCATTCTTTCATAAAACCGCGAAGCGAATCTTTATTTCTTAGCTCTTCTGGCAATCTCTTTTGCCGGGATGATTCCGGTAGCGGAAGCGGAAACAATGTTCCCTGCTACACCCGGACCGTCACCTGCTACAAAAAGGCCTTCCAGCGCAGTTTCAAGCTGGTCGCTGGTTTCCACCTGAGTGGAAAAGAACTTGATTTCAGGTGCGTAAAGCAGAGTTTCCTCGTTGGCAACACCGGGAACTACATCGTTAAGCTTCTCGAGACCTTCAATGAGGTTACGCACGATACGCTCAGGCAGGGCCATAGCTATATCACCGCAGGTAACGTTCTTCATAGTCGGCTCAACAAAGCTGTTACGAACACGGTTCCATGTGGAACGGCGTCCGCGCTTAAGATCACCAAAACGCTGAAGAATGGGCTTGCCGCCGCCGATGATGGTGGCGAGCTTACCGATGGATTCACCATAAGCCTGGTTATCGGTAACAGGCTCTTCAAGCACAACCTTGGACAGGAAGGCGAAGTTGGTGTTCTCGGATTTTTTATCCATGTAGGCATGTCCGTTTACGCAGACAAAATCCTGATAGTTTTCAAGAGCTACAAATCCACCCTGGTTGGTACAGAAAGTACGGACCTGATCATCGTAAGTATTAGTGCGGATAAAGAAGGTGGGGTCATAGATCACGGAACAGAGATCGCGCATGATATCGCCGTGCACTTCCACACGAACACCGACCTCGATACCACGCTGGGTAATGGCAAGGTCGTGCTTCTTGGCGACACTACCCATCCACTCGGAACCGACACGGCCCGGAGCGAGAATAACGTTCTTGGCTCTATATTCGCCTTTCTTGGTAACAACCCCGGCAAGTTCGCCGTTTTCAATGAGAATGTCATCTACATGCTCACCGGTACGAAAAGTTACACCCTTGCTCATACAGTAATCAGCCATTCCGGCAATATGTCCGGGAAGGTTGTCACTCCCAAGGTGCTTCTGCTTGATCAGCAGCAAATCGATGCCATGTTTGAGGGCATCTTTGCGGATATTCTTGGCTTCTTCCATGTTGGTGGGGTAAACCTGACCGTCCATGTTGAAGCGGTTGAAAATTTCTTCGGTTTCATCAATGAGGGCTTTCGCCGCGGAAACCGACATAAACTGGGTAAGGTCGGTTTTGCCGAGCTTGTGAATATAGTTGAGCTTGCCGTCGGAAAAAAGGCCAGCCCCGCCCACACCGGAAAGGATGTTGCAGGGTTTGCATTTAATGCATTCCTGATCCCCGGTTATGGGACAATGTCGTTTAAGGGACGCCTTTCCCTTTTCGATGACCAGAACATCAAGGTCGGTATTCTCGCCAAGGTAATAGGCTGCGAAAAGTCCCGCAGGACCACCGCCGACAATAATTACATCAAACTCTTTCTTCCCGTTATCTTTCGGGCTCATAATATTCTCCAGTATTGGTCTTTTTCGCCTGCTTTGCGCAACCCGCGCAGGCATGCCAATATACGCTTTTATCCATAGAATTTCAAAATTGCAACCTTTTATTATTTTTTTCAAATTCAATAAAAAACATATATAATCAACAACTTAAAACACACAAAACAAATTATCAGTTACACTTAAAGCGATCCCTCTTGACCCAGAGCAATTACTTTTCTACATGGATTAGTAAACCAAAAGGAAATTTCATGAGACTGACAACTAGAAGCAGATACGGAACCCGAATGATACTGGACATTGCCACGCACTGCACCGCAGGCCCGGTCCGTATCAGTGACATTGCCAGCCGTCAGGGACTTTCAACAAAATACCTTGAAAAGCTCATCCGCGAATTAAAAAAAGCCGGATTTATTGCCAGCAAACGCGGCCCCGGCGGTGGACATTCATTGGCAATGGCCCCGGAAGATATAACAGTAGGCGCGGTGGTTAGAAGCCTTGAGGGGGATGCCGGACTGGTTGAATGTCTGGATAACGACGACCTCTGTAAGCGCATTGACAACTGCCCCACTCGCGAGGTCTGGATCAAAGCCAGCAAAGCCATGTACGCAGCCTTGGATGAAATATCCATTGCCGACCTGCTCAAGGAAGGCTCTTTCTGCGTCAAGACCAACCCTTTTTAAATAATACTCAAATTGATTTTGCACCCCTGCCCCGTGTCCTCGGGTCAGGGGCTTTTTTTTGTAAGAACATCTTTCTTTGCGAATATTTCGCTTAATTTATCTTGCGAATGAGCCAAAGATTATTCTACATTCACACACATGATTTACAAACTAACAACTCTCATTGTCATTATCTGCGCTGCAGCCCTATTCACTGCTGCCCATTTTTCTTCACCTCCAAAGAATCTGGGGATTACTGGCGGCAACCTTTCCCCATGCCCGAACAGCCCGAACTGCGTTTCCTCACAGGAAACCGACAAAGAGCATTCCACCCAGGCATTCAAAGCCAGCGGCAGCAATAAACAAGTCATGAAAAAACTAAGGTCCTGCATTAAAAAAATGGGTGGAAAGATCACTTCCCGCAGCGGCCCTTACCTGCATGCTGAATTCAGGAGCAAATGGTTCCGTTTTGTAGACGACCTTGAATGCATTTATGATGAAGCGGAAGGAAAAATTGATGTCCGATCCGCAGCACGACTCGGCTATTCCGATTTCGGAGTGAACAAAAAAAGGGTTGATGAATTGCGCAGACTTTTTGAGGAAGAATAAAATTCTGGTCATAGCAACTTCCTATAGAGAAGAAAAATACCACTCCGTCTTAACTATCAGTTTTAAATATTCGACTGATCCTCCCACCTGAGCTTAAGGATTTACTCTAAATCACAATCAGGAGGAGAAACAAATGACTTTTAGCAAAAAAATGATGGTAATGCTCGGATTGGCAGCACTGCTTCTTTGCGTTGCAGGAAATGCTTTCGCCATGAAAGACAGCTACAATTACATGAGCCCCGCAGCCCTGCAGAATGCTATCGACACTAAGGCAGATGTTGCCATTGTTGACATTCAGGTAGCTGAAGAATTTAAGTCTCACCACATCAAGGGCGCAATTGAGACCTGCGCTTACCCGGTTAAGACAGTTGCCGACACTGAGAAACTCAATACAACCCTGAACAGCCTCAAGAGCTCAACACAGCCTGTTGTTGTCATCTGCCCGCGCGGGAAAGGCGGCGCGGAAAGAACAGTAGACTACCTCGCCAAACAGGGAATCTCTCCTTACCGCTTATTCATTCTCACCAATGGTCAGGACGGCTGGCCCTATGCCGTTGAATCAAACTAAGATAACAACATAGATTCCTTAAAAATCCCCTTCTGTCGCAACTTCGGCTGAAGGGGATTTTTTATTGTCCCATTGCTTTCCTGCCTTCCGGGTAAACAGTTGACGACACCGAAGAACTATTGTGTATTGATATAAGTATAACAAGAATCAGATTAACAAGGAAAGCAGCATGACAAAACTAGGTAGAGCTTATCTTCTGGCAATTGCATTTCTCCTTGCGGCGACAGTTACTGCCGCTGCCGCCGAATGGAGATTTCCCGGGGAGTTTGAAAAGCAGGAAAGGGTTTACCTTGGCTGGCTAAGTAAAGAATATGTAAAAGGGTACCAAACCGACACTGTTCTTCTGGAAATTGCTAAAAACCTTGCCCCCTATACTAAAATCACAGTCTGCGTCCCCGAAGAGCGCCACCTCAAGCACGTGCAGTCTTTATTAAAAAAGAACAAACTTCCCATGGACAAAATTTCATTCCAGACCATCCCCTTCACCATGCTCTACTGGCGAGATTTCGGCCCTATTTTCACTACAGACAAACAAGGAAACAAAAGCATTGCCGATTTCAGCTTCAATTGCTGGGGCTACTTTCCGCAATCAGATACTCAATCCCGAATTATGGAACGAGTCGACCGCGACATTGCCAAAGTACGTAACATTCCTTCAAGGATGACCCGTCTAGTAAGCGAGGGAGGCGATCGAGAACTGAATGGTAAAGGAACACTATTGGTCACTGAAGCCTGCGAATTCCAACGCAACCCCAACCTTTCACGCGCTGACATTGAAGTAGAACTAAAAGAAATGCTGGGCGTAACAAATATTATCTGGCTGAAAAAAGGAACAGTGGATGACGATGCCTACAATGTAAGCACTCTGCCCGGACCGGACGGCAAGGGAGTGGCCTACCGCAGCGCTGCCGCCAATAACCACATTGATGAATACTGCCGCTTTGTATCTCCGGATACCATCCTGCTGGCGGAAGTAAGTGAAGAGGAAGCGGCGCAAGGTCCGGTGGAAGCTGAAAACCGCCGGCGTATGGAAGAAAACTACCGTATCCTGAAAAAAGCAGTTGATCAGGACGGCAAGCCATTCAAGATCATTCGCATCCCCATGCCGGAAACATTGTACTTTGAAGTCACTCCGCAGGATGAAGCATACTACGGGTTGGTCTCATTCCCCCGTTTTTCGGACGGAACAGCTTTCCCAGTAGGACAGTCGGTACAGGTGGTTCCGGCGCAGAGCTATTGCAACTTCCTGATCTCCAACGGCGTGGTACTGGCTCAGAAATACTGGCATGAAGGTCTGCCTGAAAAAGTAAAAGAACGCGATGCTGAAGCGCTGGAAGTACTAAAAAAAGCATTCCCGAACCGTAAAGTTGTTACCATCAACACCCTCGGAATAAACTTCGGTGGAGGTGGGATTCACTGCTCTACCCAACAGGAACCGTATACTGGTAAGTAACACCAACAAAAAAACTCCCGCCGGAAAAATCCAGCGGGAGTTTTTTATTCCCAAAGTGTCGCCGCAATCGCTCTATCCTTTCGGTAAGCAACTGCGGCTGTCGGCGGAGATCAGGTGGGGATTAATCCCCTCTGCCTCCTTAATTATAATAGTAAGCACTTATTTAGGTTTGGCAATACTTGCAAAGGCACAATGATTGTGAATTGATTCAAAACTTTCCACATCAACTTGGTACCACAAGATTTTAGAGTGTTTTTCCAGCCCCATAGCGGCATTGCGAACTACATCTTCAACGAAGGTGGGATTTGAAAAACTTTTTTCAGTTACATGTTTTTCGTCCTCACGCTTAAGCAAAGAGAACACTTCACACGAACCGGAAGCTTCGGCAATCTCCACAAGATCCTCAATCCAGACAAAGCCCTTTGACTTGGTCCTGATGTGAACCACTGCCCGCTGACTATGTGCGCCTTCATCGCTGATCGCCTTGGAACAAGGACATACAGTCATAACCGGAACTTTTACACCGAGGGTGAATTCCAGATTATCACCGACCATTTCGCCTTCCACTGTACACTCATAGCTCATGATCCCCTTACGTCCGCTGACCGGGGATTTTTTTTGCAGGCAGTAGGGAAAGCTGAGTTCTGCGTGAGCACGTTCAGCTTCAAGGCGGCGCAGGATGTCACTGAGCAGATTGTAAAAACTCTGATAGTCCAACTCTTCGGACCAATCTTCAAGAGCTTCTACAAAACGGCTCATGTGGGTGCCTTTGAAATGTGCAGGCAGATCAACAGATAAAGCTACTTTAGCCATGGTGCTCTGACTGCCGGATTCCCGGTCGCGCACCACAAGGGGGAGAGTCAAATCCCGCACACCGACCCTGTCGATGGACATTGCCACTTTTGCGGGACTGTTCTGTACGTCTTCCATTTTAAACGAGTTCCTCACCAGTGGTGGTCAAGCCGAGCTTGCCGTGCTTTACGCCTTTTGTAGAAATCAGGCGGTGGGCCAGTTCCTTGATTTGCTTGCCGTCACCTTTAAGGACCATGACTTCAAGACAATTGTCGTGGTCAAGATGCACATGCAGGGTGGACATGATCAGATCATGACTGTCGTGCTGCAACTCGGTGAGTCGCTGGGAAAGTCCACTCTGGTGATGATCGTAAACGAGAGAAAGGGTCCCGGCCATTTGACCGTCAGCCTCATCCCATTCCTTTTCCACCAGCATGTTGCGAATCAGATCGCGAATAGCCTCGGAACGGGTCTGGTAACTCTTCTCGTCACAAAGCTTGTCAAATTTCTCAAGAAGATCGGAATCAAGGGAAACCCCGAAACGTATAGTTTTACCCATTTCAAACCTCCGTAAAAATCATATGGATTTGCCGGGAACAACTTCCCGGATATTAACAGTCATTTCCGCATTGCAGCAGGCTGCCTTTTCGGTCAGAGGCAGTGCTGTTTTCCAGCCTAAAGCTTCAAGCTTTTCCCAGACCGGAACTGAAACATCACGTACCGGCTCGGCCATCCAGATGGTACCGCCCGGCTTAAGAACCCGCCGGAAGAGCTTTTCCAGCGGATCAAAAAATCTTTTTTCGTAGAGGATATCCCCGCCCCAGATAAAATCAAAGGAATTCTCTGCAAGGGACGGCTCGCGCCAGTCCATCTGCAACCAGAGCGGCTGGGAAGTGCTATTTGAGAAGGCATTGTCTTTTGCAAAATAGAGCGGCGGCAATTCATAATCAAAAGCCACAACTTCAGCCCCAAGAGACTGCCCTATAACGGCTGTCAGCCCCAGTCCGCAACCAAGATCAAGACATTTGCGTCCTTTGATTAGATCCGCATTGCGGTAAAGCCATTCACCAAGTAAAACACTGGCCGGCCAAAGTTCCGCCCAATATGGAAGACGTTCGTCATCTCCGAACTCATCTTCTCCTATTTCATCCCAGAGGGTTTCAAGATCAGCTGTGCGCTCAATCTTCCAGACCCGTCCGGCGGTCTCTACTTCTATCAATTCCCGTTCACCGGAAACATAATCTTTCAATGAAAAGCACTCCTATTTGGTCTTCTGCGTATGCTTTTTTTCGCCAAAACACAAGAGACAGTAACACGAACTATTCAAATGCAAAATTATTAAATCATTCATTTTTAAGTTATGGATAATTTTACAGAATATTTTTCTGCAAATTAGCCTTGCAGAAGCCTTTTATTTCTTAAGCAGGAATGCTATCAGGAGCGAGTTATCCATAAAGACACGGTCAAACAACAAAACAACTCAGTCTATCCATAAGAAGGAGGCCCCATGATTCCGCAGGAACTTCTTTACGCCAAATCTCACGAATGGCTCAAGGTTGATGGTGAAAACGGTGTTATCGGTATCACCCATTTTGCTCAGGAACAGCTCGGCGACCTTACTTTCGTCGAACTCCCGCAGGAAGGCGACACTTTCGCAGCAGGCGACGAATTCGGTTCTATTGAATCC
Organism: Maridesulfovibrio salexigens DSM 2638; assembly: GCF_000023445.1. GTDB lineage: Bacteria > Desulfobacterota > Desulfovibrionia > Desulfovibrionales > Desulfovibrionaceae > Maridesulfovibrio > Maridesulfovibrio salexigens. The sequence continues at coordinate 3,318,301 of NC_012881.1, forward strand.
GTAAAAGCAGCCAGCGAAATGTACGCTCCGGTTGATTGTGAAGTAGTTGCAGTTAACGAAGCTCTGGAAGACGCACCCGAAAAAGTCAACGAAGACCCTTACGGTGACGGCTGGCTCATCAAAGTCAAAATCACCGGCCCCACTGACGCTCTTCTTGATGCCGCAGCTTATGAAAAGGTAACTGAAGAAGAAGCTCACTAATCAGGAGCCGTTCTTTTATATAATAGTACACAATATTCCCCGCCGACCGCTTAAGTCAGCGGGGATTTATTTTTATACCGGAGGACATAATGCCTTACGTACCCCATTCCCCGGAAGAAATCCGGGAAATGCTTGATGTTATCGGCGTGAACTCCGTGGAAGACCTCTTTGCCGAAATCCCGGCCGAACTGCGCCCCAAAAGCTTTAACCTGCCCAAAGGTAAAAGCGAAATGGCAGTTCTGCAGCAGCTGGATAAAATGGCAGCAAAGAACACCACGGACCTGACCAGCTTCCTCGGAGCAGGCTTCTACGACCATTTCATTCCCACAGCGGTTGATGCTCTTTCCTCCCGCAGTGAATTCTACACCGCCTACACCCCCTATCAGCCCGAATCTTCTCAGGGAACCCTGCAGGCAATCTTCGAATATCAGACTGCCATGGCCAGACTCATGGACATGGACTACGCCAACGCCTCAGTTTACGATGGCGGCTCCGCACTCTACGAAGCTACCCTCATGGCTGTGCGCAAGACCAGACGCAGGAAAATAATCGTAAGTGAAGCATTAAACCCGATTTACCGGGTTATGCTCGACTCATACACCACCAACCTGAACCTTGAACTTGTCACCGTGCCCCACAACCATGGCCGCACTAACGTCAAGTCCATCACCGCAGCAGTAGATAAAGACACCGCAGCGGTTATCGTTCAGAACCCCAACTTTTTCGGCTCAGTAAACGATTTCACTGAAATGTTTGCAGCCGTGCACGAGCACAAAGCATTGGCAATCATGTCCACCTACCCGGTTATGCAGTCCGTGCTGAAGACTCCCGGTCAGATGGGTGCTGACATTGCTGTTGCAGACGGACAGTCAATCGGACAGCCACTTTCCTTCGGCGGTCCCTACCTCGGCATTATGACCTGCTCCAAAGCGCTGGTCCGCCAGATGCCCGGACGTATTGCGGGCCGCACCGAAGACGAAGACGGCAAGACCGGCTACGTTCTGACCATTCAGGCACGCGAGCAGCACATCCGCCGCCAGAAAGCGACATCCAACATCTGCTCCAACCAGGCTCTCTGCGCCCTGCGTACCCTGATCCACCTCTGCCTGCTGGGTGAGGAAGGTCTGAACCGCACAGCTGTTCTTTCAGTTGAGCGCGCCCACTACGCAGCCGAACGCCTCACCGCCATTGACGGTGTTGAAATGTTCACCAAAGGTCCCTTCGGCAACGAATTCGCAGTAACTCTTCCGGTCAACGCTTTCGAAGTAATCGACAAGCTCACCGAACGCGGTATCATCCCCGGTTTCCCTGTGGGACGTTACTACGAAGGACTGGAAAACGTACTGCTGGTGGCCTGCACAGAAAAGACCACTGAAGAACAGATCGGCATCTTTGCTGAAATTCTGCGGGGGACAATCTAATGAAGACAGTATTTGAAAAATCCGTTCCCGGTCGTGAAGGCTGCTGGCCTGAAGAGCCCAAATCCAAAATCGAGGATTTCATTCCCGCTGACCTCCTTCGCGAGGGAGCAGGCATGCCCTCTCTTTCCGAATTGGACGTGGTTCGCCACTTCACTCAGCTTTCCCAGAAAAACTTCGGTGTAGATTCCAACTTTTATCCGCTTGGTTCCTGCACCATGAAATACAACCCCAAGTTCACCGAGCAGGTGGCAGCAATGCCCGGATTCGCAAAACTGCATCCGGTCATTCCCCAGCTCAAGGGAGCAGGCCACCATTGTCAGGGTGCACTTGAGGTTATCCACGAAACCGAATCCCTGCTCAGCGAACTTACCGGTATGGCTGCATTTACCATGCACCCCATGGCCGGTGCGCACGGCGAGCTGACCGGGGTTATGCTTATGGCTGCCTACCACCGCGACAAGGGCAACAAGAAAACCAAGATAGTCTGCCCCGACTCTGCGCACGGCACCAACCCCGCATCCGCAGCTGTAGCCGGATACGATGTTGTTTCCGTTGAATCCAAAGACGGCATCATCACACCTGAAGCTCTTGCCGAAGTACTTGATGATGAAGTTGCAGGCGTAATGATGACCTGCCCCAACACTCTCGGCCTTTTCGAGACCCATCTGCCCGAACTGGTTAAGATGATTCACGAGAAAGATGCCCTGCTCTACTATGACGGCGCAAACATGAACGCCATCATGGGTAAGCTGCGTGTCGGCGATGCCGGATTCGACATCGTGCACCTCAACCTGCACAAGACCCTCGGCACCCCGCACGGCGGCGGTGGCCCCGGTTCCGGTCCTGTAGGCGTAAGCGAAAGGGTTAAACCCTTCCTGCCTGTTTCCCGCGTGGAAAAGCTGGAAGACGGCCAGTACTACCTTTCCTACGACGAGCCCAAGTCCATCGGATACGTTGCTCCTTTCTACGGCAACTTCGGTGTTTACCTGAAGGCATACGCATACATGCTTCGCCTCGGCCGCGAAGGTCTGACCCGCGCCACCGAAGGTGCGGTCCTCAGCGCAAACTACATGCGTAAACGTCTCGAAAACCATTACGAGATTCCCTACAACCGCATCTGCATGCACGAATTCGTTGCATCTGCAGTGGAGCAGGCCAAGAACGGCGTACGCGCTCTCGACGTAGCCAAGGCCCTGCTGGATAAGGGACATCATGCTCCGACCATCTACTTCCCGCTCATCGTGAAGGAATGCCTGATGATTGAGCCCACTGAGACTGAAAACAAAGAAACCATCGACCGCTTCATTGACGATCTTATCGAGATCGCTGAAATGGCGGAAAAGAACCCCGAAGTGTTGCAGGCTGCTCCGGTCACCACCTCTGTAAAGAGACTGGACGAGACCAAAGCTGCACGCTCCATGGTGATTACTGATGACGTCAAATAGTTTCCCGACAGAAACACGCTCCTACGACCTCGTGGTCGTAGGAGCCGGTCCGGGCGGTTTTGACGCGGCTCTTGAAGCTGCGGAAGAAGGTATTAAAGTTGCGCTGGTAGAAAAAGAACTGCTCGGCGGAACCTGCCTCAATGTGGGCTGCATTCCCACCAAAATGTACCTCGGTGCAACTTCCCCGGTGGAAGAACTTGCTGCCCAGTCCAAGGCGCGCGTTGCCAAAGGCGAAATCGAGATTGATTTCAAGGCCCTGTGCACCAAGAAGGACCGTTTTATTGCTGCTACCCGCAAGGCTATGGCCCAAAAAGCCAAAAAGCTCGGTATTGACATTTACCCCGCGGTAGCCAAAGTGATTGAGCCGGGTAAAGTGGAAGTTTCCCACCCCGAAGAACAGGCTGTTCTTGAATACAAGAACCTTGTTCTCGCAACCGGTTCCCACCCAACTGTTTTCCCGGGACTGGAACCGGATAACGAAACCATTCTCGATAACACCGGATTCCTCGCGCTGGAAGAAATGCCCACCTCGCTGCTGGTCATCGGCGCGGGCTTCATCGGTCTTGAAATGGCTCAGATTGCACACCGCACAGGATGTAAAATCACTGTTGTGGATGCCCTTGACCGTATTGCAGTTTATGAAGACCCGGAAGTTTCCAAAGCTTTGCAGGGTGTATTCAAACGTCACAAGTGGCAGTTCAATCTCGGTGTGAAGGTTAAATCCGTCACTGCCGAGAACGGACAGGCCGTGCTGCGCACTGAAGACGGGCAGGAATTCACCGCAGAAAAGGCTCTCATTGCCATCGGACGCCGCCCCAATTCTGCGGACATAGGTCTGGAAACACTTGGTGTGGAAACCGCAGGTCCCGGTTTCGTCAAGGTTAACGAAAATCTTGAAGCCGCAGACAATGTCTACGCCATTGGTGACCTGAACGGTAAAATCCTGCTCGCCCACGCCGCCAGCCATCAGGCCGGGTATGTGGTGCGCCGCCTTGCCGGGAAGACAGACGGACCCTACGAACACGGACCGGTCCCGTCCATACTCTACGGTTCCCCGGAAACAATGCGTGTGGGACTCATGCCCGCCGATCTCGAAGGTCAGGGTGAAGTTAAAGTATCCTCCTTCCCACTGGTGGCCAACCCCATTGCACAGGCTTATGCTTCTACGCAGGGCTTTGTAAAAGTGGTATGGCTTGACGGCAAAGTAGCCGGAATCACCGCTGTGGGACACCATGTCTCCGGTTTTACCACCGCTGCTGCCATGATCGTGCAGGAAGCATGGACCAAGGATGACATCCACAAAGTAGTCTTTCCCCACCCCTCTCTGGATGAGGCACTGCTCGGAGCTCTTAAAGCTGAACAGCTCGATCCCAAGTAAGAAGACTGCATACGCATAAGAAAAGGTCCCCTGTTCACCTGAACAGGGGACCTTTTCTTATGCTCTATTTGCTAGGGCTATCTACTCATGCTAGTATACTTATAAATTATCTTTTTCCTGAAACACGGGGGAATAATGTCCAAATTGGCATCCATTTTAATCTTGCTGATTCTTGTTATGTTTCCAAGTTATTCTGTTGCACGCATGGAAATTTCCTTCGCCACTCAAGACTTCTTTCCCTTTTCATATCTGGAAAACGACAAAGTAGCTGGGCCGGGAGCAGAAATTATCCGGGAAGTATGCAAAGAAATAAATGTAAAATGTGATATCAAACTTTATCCGTGGCGCAGATCACTTGCGATGTGCGACAAAGGGCAGGTCCAAGCGCTTTTTATGGTAGGAAAAAATAAAGAGCGAGAGCAGAAATTTTATTTCAGCCCACCTTTGATTGCAACCGAATACGGTTTTTTCGAATGCATGGATAAACCGGTAAACTATAATGGAATTGAAAGCCTTCGCAATATGACAATCGGGACTTATGGCCCATCAAACACATCATATAATCTTGAAAAATTAACCATCGATTTCAAAAGCAATATAAATATCGATATAACCCCTGATGACCTTACGCAATTCAGAAAGTTGGCTCGATGCAGGGTTGACGCGGTTTACTCGAACAGGGATGTCGGGCTTGCGGCAATTAAAAGGTTAAATCTAAACAACATAGCCTACGCAGGAACTGAAAAAAGCCTTAATTATTACATAGTATTTTCCAAAACACACACACCTTCCGTGCTTGTAAGAAAATTCAATCTCAGCCTGTCCCTAATGAAAGAATCAGGAAGGTTACAGCAGATTCTGCTCAAGTATAACCTTAAAGCAGCCTATTGATGCCCCAGCACAAAGCGCTCAATTTCATCAATACGCTTTATATAATCTTTTGTGTAAAGCGGTCCGTTAGCTGTAAACGAAACAGCAGCATTACGATGAACCTGACACCAGTGGGCCAAAACCGGATTGGGCCAGATACGGGAATATGTTTTGATCATATGCAATGTATTGTGGCAGACCGGGGTAAATTCTGCGGTACGGGACAATAGCTCTGTGTAATCTTTTCCAAGATCTAGAAAAAAAGATCCAACTGCTCGTGCACACTGATAATTTGCCCCGGAAGATAGCATCTCGATAAGTTTGTCCTCAGGAAACTTTTCCGGCTGCCACGGACGCAGCCATTCATCAGGAACAACCTCTTCTTCGGAGTATTCTATACGCCCTTCTTTCAGGAATTGTTCTACCTTGCCTGCCAACACGGGCCACATGGAACCGATATGTTCAACATCACGGCTGGCGTGCAGCCCTGTAATAGAATTATTTTCCTCGGTAATCTTGAACTTGAGGAATGGACAGTGGGCTTCGATCTTTTTCTCTGACCCAGCCCATATTCCTGCAAAAATACGATCCAACTCAATAATATTAAGATTATCAATCTCACTTTCCCAGCTCTTAAGAACTGGTCTGGCTGTCCGCCAAAGGTCAGTCCATCCATCAAGATAGGAATAAGGATCGGGACCGAAAGCCGGATAATGGGAAAGACGTGAAACGACAATAATAGGAACCTTAGGAAAACGATCACGAAGATTGCCGAGCATCTCCCGGTAACGATTCAGGTAACTGCCCGGTCTTGCCTGCACCATACCGCAACTGCCTTTCATCCATGCTTCGAATTCAGGGTGCTCATTCCACGCCTCAGGGTTAACGAAAAAAATGTATTTAGATTCTCCATGCACAAAGAGCGGGCTGTTTTCATGAAATAAATTCATCACGATAAGTTGCGGCTGCGGATCGTCAGGTGCAATCATCTGGAACTGGTGAACCAGCTTCCGGTCGTGGTAATATTTTTCCAACCCGAATTTAGCGTCCATGGCCGCCAGTTCCTCTGGGATAATTCCCGGCGAACTGTTATATGTAAATGGGGAAGCCAGAACCCGGTAGGTGCAGGGATAACCAGATTTTTCTACTGCCCTGCCGAGGAAATCCATTTGACAGTTTCCTAAAAAGTAAAGCATTCTGACTCCTTGATGATTGTTGTTTAACTATCAAGATTTCACTCTATTGCAGACTTACAGTCAACCCTAGAAGAATGAAAGAAATAAAGGTTGAAACATTTGTGCTTGGTCCACTTGAGACCAATTCCTACCTGCTCTCCAGCGGTTCTGAGGCAGTGGTCATTGACTGTGGAATGGAACCGGCCCCCATGCTGCAGGCCATTCGTGAGAGGGAACTGAATGTTCATTCCATCTACCTGACCCATATGCACCTTGATCATGTCGGCGGCGTAAGTGCACTGCAAAAACAGACCGGCGCCACGGTCTACGGCAACCACAACGATTTATATCTCAATGATATTCCTGTCAAAAACGGCGGTTCACTTGAATTCAAGAAACTGCTTGATTTTGAAATCACTGACTTGAAGCAGGGACGCAAAAATATCCTCGATAATCCGGTAATGATCATTGAAACTCCGGGACACACCCCCGGAAGCCTGTCCTACTTCTTTCCTGCTATGGGCTGCATCTTTGTCGGCGACCTGCTGTTCATGATTTCAGTCGGACGGACCGATCTGCCCGGAGGCAACAGCGATGAACTGCTCAGCTCCATCAGAAATAGAATTTTCATCCTTCCCGGCGAGACCCAAATATTTTCCGGACACGGGCCAATGACCACCATCAAACACGAAATGCGCAATAACCCGTTGTTTGTTTAGAGATGCCTCCGGCGCCTTAACCCCTTTTGCAAAAGAATTTGTTACACTGTCGTTATCCCTAAGACTCGAAGCAAAGCTTCTCGCCTAAGGGCTAATGCAAGAATCCCAAAACTTTTAATAAGCTTCGCTTTCTTAGTGATCCAAAATTGTCCACTACAAAAAAAGGAGAAACAACCTTCAGGTCGTTTCTCCTTTTATTTTGAATTCTTTTTATCTAGCGAATCTAATATTTAAGACCCAGCTGCTTTTTCAGGTAGGTAAAATCGATGTGTTTTTCTACCAGATCAACACCGTGCTTGATCTTGGCAGACTCACGCAGCTTGTGGCGGGAAAGAATATCTTCCATTTTCTTCGCAACGGTAAAAGTATCGTCACGAACCACGATAATGGGTGTTTCCAGCACTTCTGAGCGAGTCAGGATAATATCATTCGGGTAAAGGTTACCAGTCAGCACCAGACAAGGACATTCCCCTTCAAGGGCCACCAGCTGAACATCTGAACGGTCACCACCGACGATAACCGCGGAGTTTCGATGCCTGCGGAAATGAGTCATAAAGTTTTCCACCTGCATGGTACCGATGAGAAAACTTTCCACGGGCTGGTCAGTGCGATTATGAGCAGTAATGATCTTTCCGCCGAGACGATCGGCAAGGTCACCAACTTTGATTGTACCCATGAGCGGATCCTTAGGAATCACGCCAAGAACTTTAACACCCTTGCGCTCAAGAAACGGTTTAATGAGGGTTGTAATCTCATCCATGAAGGTCGGCGGGATGTCGTTAAGCACAACGCCCGCAAGATTATCGCCCAGAGCTTCCTTAAGCACCACCAGATAGTCGTAATTAAGTTCCTTCTGAAAACGGTCGATAACCACGCATTTGATGCCCAGCTTCTTAACCAGATGAATACCATCAACTCCGCAATATTTACCGGAGTACATGGAACCGGAACCTGCAACCAGAGTCAGGTCTTTACCTGCGCTGATCTTAGCGTAACCATCAACAATAGGCTGAACATGGTCCTCAACCTTACCGTTAAAGGCCTGAACCTTAAAATCGTGGGTAACAACCACCGGGGTAACAACATTCGGAGGATTGGAAACGCCGAGCACATCCTGAATAAAGAATGCATCTTCATCCCCCAGCCGTCCATCAACCTCAGCAGGAATTGCGCCCACAGGTTTCATATACCCAAGGCTGACGCCCTGTTTCTGAAAATGCAGCCCCAACCCCATAACAATCATGTTCTTACCGGAATATCCGCTAGTAGAACCAATATATAAACCGGACATAATGTCCTCCTTGTAACTAACTTACTGTCATCCTCATATTAGCAACAACAGCACCATCCGGGCCGGCGATAACCGGATCAAACTCAGCTTCCTGAATCTCCGGAAGGTCAGAGGCCATCTGGGAAACCATGAGCAGCACATCTTCCAAAGCGCCGAGATTTACCGCCGTGCCGGAACGTACCCCCCGTAAAATAGGATACGCTTTGATCTCACGGATCATTTCCTGAGCATCATTTAGTGCCAGAGGAGCCAGCCGTGATGATACATCACCAAGCAGGTCCACGTGAAGTCCCGCAAGGGAGAAATTTATAAGCGGCCCGAACTGGGGGTCACGCTTGAAAGTTACCACAATTTCATGGGAATCCTTCGGTCCCATAGCTTGAACCAAACACCCGGTAATGTATGCATCTTTGCACCTTCTGGTCGCCCGTGTGGTAATTTCCAGAAAAGCCTTACGCAGAGCCTGCGGAGTCTGGATATCGGTGATAACCAACCCGAGCTCCTGCTTACGTGAAATCTGGGGAGAAGCCACCTTAAGCGCTACAGGATACCCGATCCTTTTGGCGGCCTTGGCTGCCTGATTTGAAGTTCGGGCCAAAACGGTTTCCGGCACAGGAAGTTCGTAGGCAGAAGCCAATTGCTGGGCGTCCAATTCCACGAGTTCGGTCAATCCGGTCTTGCGGCAGTTCTCTACAATGGACTTGGCCTTGGAATAGTCGCGCCTGAAACAGACATCAATGGGCCAATCTTTTTTCTGCCAGCGGTAACAACGGGTCATGGCATCAAGGGAACGGACTGCAGCTTCAGGAAATTCGTAGCACGGAATTCCTGCTGCACGAAGCATCCTGCGTGCTTTTCTGGTCGAATGGTCACCCATAAAACAAGTGATGATGGGCTTATCACATTCTTTTTCCAATTCGATAATATCTGCGGCAGCTTTTTCCACATCTTCAAGAATATTGGCCGCCGGAGTCAGAATAATCAGAATGGAATGAAATACATCATCCTCTGCAACAGCCCTAAGTACTTTGTGATAGGTATCAGCATTTGCATCCCCAAGCATATCAATGGGGTTGTATAAAGAAGCGTAGCGAGGAAGAACTTCCTTCATCTTTTCGAGAGTTGACGATGAGGGACGTGAAATATTCAGGGTACCTTTCTCGGCCATGTCGGTGGCGAGAATTCCGGGACCGCCGGAGTTGGTGATAATGGCGACATTGGAGCCGCTGGGTAAAGGCTGGCAGGAAAATGCATGGGCAAGGTTGAACATATCTTCTATGTCCACAGCCTGCATTACCCCGGTTTGATTGAATGCAGCATTGTAAGCAGTGGTAGCCCCGGTCAAATGTCCGGCATGGGCTGAAGCAGCCCTTGCACCGGAAGGAGTTTCCCCGGCCCGCAATAAAATGAGAGGCTTTTTAAAAGTTGTATCGTAGGCTGTACGGAGGAAATCCTGTCCGTCCTTTAGTGTTTCGCAATAGCCGACAATAACTTTAGTATCTTCGTCGTTGGCAAGATAATTAAGCATGGTGGCTTCACCGAGAACAGCCTTATTGCCGAGACTGATAAATTTTGAAAAACCGACACCTTCGCTATTGGCCCAGTCAAGAGCGGTGCTGCACATGGCCCCGGACTGTGAGAGAAAAGCAATATTACCCTTAAGCGTAAAATCAGGATCAAGGCTGGCGTTCATGCCCAGAGCCGTATTCATGAGTCCCATACAATTTGGACCGAGAATAATCATATCATGATTCTTAGCTGTCCTTGCCAATTCCCTTTCCAGACGATAACCTTCCCGTCCGGTCTCGCCGAAACCGCCACTGGTAACAACGGCAGCTCGGACCAGAATTTCTGAAAGATCGTCTATCGCTTGAATAGCTTCATCTGGCGGAAGACATATCAAGGCCAAATCAATCCCACGGGGTAATTGGGAAACCGAAGAAAATGCGCCAAGTCCGTGAACTTCGGCTCCTTCCCCATTGACGGGGAATATTTTTCCCTTATATCCAGAGGCAAGGAGGTTGGCAGTAATTATGCTGGCCTTATCCTGAGGATCGGCAGAAATTCCGATTACGGCAATCGCTTTGGGCTCAAACAAGGCCTTTAAACATGAATATGAGTACATTCGTTAATATAAATTCAAGCAGGTTTGTATGGTAGAAGATTTTTCTCGCCTCCAGCAAGGTATCCACTATCGATTTTCTCAAGTCAAGCATTTAGCCACCGCACTGACCCACAGTTCTTGGGCAAATGAACAACCTGAGCCTGTTGAAGACAACGAAAGACTGGAGTTTTTGGGTGACGCAGTGTTGGAACTATGCGTTACAGAAGAGCTGTTTAAAAGGTTTAAGGGAGCTCATGAAGGCCAGCTGACCAAGATCAGATCAAAGCTGGTCAAAGAAAAAAGCCTTGCCACAATTGCGCGGGAACTGGATATAAACGATTTTTTGAAACTGGGACGCGGAGAAGAAGCACAAGGCGGCCGCAACCGTTCCTCCCTGCTGGCTGATGCCATGGAAGCAGTCATCGGGGCTGTATTTCTTGACGGGGGCTATGCCGAAGCACAAAAATTTATCATGCGGATATTTGCCAATAAATGGCCTGCAACTTTCAAGATAGAAAGTTCCAAGGACTTCAAAAGCAAATTACAGGAAGTGACTCAGGCCAGATTCAAAGAACGTCCGACCTACGTGCTTACCGGAACCAAAGGCCCGGAGCATGAAAAAATATTTATGGTAAATCTGAATCTCCCGGATGGGAAATCTTTTGATTCGGAAGGTTCCAGCCTTAAAAAAGCCGAACAGACAGCTGCGGCCAAGGCTCTTGATTATCTCACAGAAGACGAAGGTCTATCTTAAAATAACCGCATCCAACTTTTTCCTACGCTCCGGGATTTAAAAACACCCAGATGCGAGGAGTAAAAAAAGGCTGAAATGATACGTATACACCATACGTGAGTTTCAGCTTTTTTTTTGCAATGCGCTGAAAGTTAGTTAGAGCTTTATTGACTGCCCCAAAATAGTTCAAGGACTGGGAGGCGGTGATCAATCGCCTCCACAGTCCTTAATCTTCACCCGATTATCTCAAGCGGTTTTAGCCGCCAATGAGCTGCATTGCCATCTTCGGCAGTGAGTTAGCCTGCGAGAGCATCGCTACCGCGGACTGAGTGAGAATCTGGTTACGTACGAATTCGGTCATTTCAGTTGCTACGTCCACGTCTGAGATACGGGATTCAGCAGCCTGAACGTTTTCTGCCTGAATGGAGAGGTTGGTAATGGTATTCTCCAACCTGTTCTGCATGGCACCAAGGTTCGCACGAATCTTATCTTTTGAAATAATTGCCTGCTGGAGCTTATCCAGAGCCTGCTGTGCCAGAGCCTGAGTAGAGATGGAAGTCTGTACACCAAGGGCTGAAGCTGTAGATTCACCGATTGCGATGTAATAGTAGTCTTCTGCGGAATCGTTACCGGTTCCGAAGTGAACCTTCAGCGGGCCGGTGGAATGGAGTCCGTTACCGTTATGGGCACCGGTGCCACCTGAAAGGTTACCGTTCAGCAGGTGGATACCGTTAAAGTCGGTAGCATTTGCGATACGGGTAATTTCCGAGGCCATTGCCTGGAATTCAGAATCGATGATAAGACGCTGGTCGGAGTTGTAGGTACCGGTGGATGCCTGGGTTGCCAGCTCTTTCATGCGGATGAGCTTTTCATCGATTACCTGCAGTGCGCCGTCTGCGGTCTGAATCATGGAGATAGCATCGTTGGCGTTTCTCATACCCTGGTTAAGGGATTTAACGTCAGCGCGCATAAGTTCACGAATTGCGAGACCGGCAGCATCGTCAGCTGCGGTGCCGACTCTCAAACCTGATGAGAGGCGACGAGTTGAAGTGCCGAGGTTGCCGTACGCTTCCTGCAGGTTGCGCGAGGCGTGCATTGCCATAAGGTTGTGGTTAATGACTAAGGACATATCTGAACCTCCTTGTAGTTCACAAAATTCCGTTTTTGTTAACCAACCTTAAGCAGAGCGTGTGCCAAAACTATTTTTTCATTAAATTTCAATACATTATTCATATAAATAAAGTCTAGACTTCTTTATATTCAGCTAAAGAGTCAATTTTTTCCCGCCCTTTCGGCCTATTGACTGTCATTTTTCAGAACAACGGGAAAAGCCGTCCCACCACACAAGCAAACTACTATTATACTTATCTTTTAAAGAACATATGACTGACAAACTAGGCATTAACTGCCGCTGCCCCCGCAAACCACGCCGGAAGCAAACATCAAGAAACACAATCATATTAATATGGAATAAACATTCCTTAAGGTGAGAAGGTCCGAAAACAAAAAAAATGGAAACCCCGCTTCCGAAACGGCATATTCGGGAGCGGGGTTTCCGGGTACCTGTGCAGTCGGGGGAGTCAATCCCGTCTGCGGAGGTTGTAGAAGGAGTTTTCCTATATATTCAGCATCATCAGGATACTTTATTCACGTTAGCGCTTAAGCTGGATAAGCTCGCCCATCATGGAGTCAGTTGTTGTGATTACCTTGGAGTTCGCCTGGAAACCACGCTGGGTTGTGATCATGCTTACGAACTCAACCGCAAGGTCCACGTTAGACATTTCAAGAGAGTTTGAGGCGATGGAGCCCTTACCGCTGCTGTTTGGCAGGCCGGTCAAAGCATCTCCTGACTCCCTTGTCTGGGTGAAGAGGTTACCGCCTTCACGTCTCAGCCCCCAGTCATTATTGAATGAGGCAATGGTCAGTACGTAGAGTTCCTGAATCTGACCGTTTGAATAACGTCCGGTCAGAACACCGTCCCTGCTGACAGAAGTACTCTGCAGGAAACCTGCGGTGTAACCGTCCTGAGACTGGAACAGAGTGGTGGAGCCGGAGCTGTAACTGGTAGTAGCAAGTGCGCTCTTCTCGGCATCACCGAAGTTGGGGATATTACTGATGTCAGTAATGTTAGTACCGAGCAGGCTCGCGTTGGAGACAGTTGCCCCACCCCAGCCTTTAGTTGTTCCGGTTCCGGAGAGATCCTTGTTGTTTAATCCAAAATTCATCTCGATAGTTACCGGGTCATTGCTGGCATCGGTAAAACTTGCATTGGACCGCGACAGGAAGTTTGCTGTCAGAACCGGCAGGCCGTCCTGTGAGAATTCAGCCAGAGACCATTCATCAGCATTCCTGAGGTCTGCCGCTGCGGTACCGCCGTTACTCTTAAGGGTAAAGGCTGATACACCGGTCAGGTCACCGGCTGCGTTGAAAGTCATAGTACCGGTCATGAGCAGTCCTGCTGCAGAAGTTCCGGCAAAGTTTACACCGTCATCGGAGATACGACCGTCTTCTTCGGGGTCGCAGGTTACGATAAATTCCCAGACCTTCTTACCGCCAGCGTTACTGAGGGTAACCTGGTCAAAATAAGTGGTCACGTTATGAGCGGAACCGTTGGCGTCATAAACCTTGATAGTGGACTGGTAGCCGTACAGGGAATCGCCAAGAGGCGGCTCAGCTGCTCCATCCCATGAATTAAAGAGGGAGAGATAGGGAGCAGTGCTGTCAGTTGAGCGGCTGGCTTCCTGTGAATCAAGGTTGGTGATCATATTGATAGTAGTGGTAGCCTTCGGTGCGGACTGGAAGTTCTCCAGCCTGATATCGGTAGGAACACCAACGGTACGTACAGCATTACTGGTACTTACACTGGCGCCGGTGGCAACCTGTGAGTTACTTTCATCCTGTACCTGCCAACCCTGCAGCACATAACCGTGCGGGTCGGTAAGATAACCGTCTTTGTCAAAACGGAAGTTACCGGCGCGGGTGTAGTAGGAAGTCTCTTCATCTTTGGGAGAGACTATGAAAAATCCGTCACCACCGATTGCGAGGTCGGTGGACTCAGAGGTTGTTTCGAAGGACCCCTGAGCGAAGTCGGCATAAATTGCCCCAACCTGCACGCCTCGACCTACCTGTGCAACACCGGTAGCTGTGGACATGTCCTGACTGATGGCGTCTTCAAAGTGCATTTTAGCACTTTTAAAACCGACTGTGTTTACGTTTGCGATGTTGTTACCAAGCACGGACATTTTGTCGCCGTGGGCCTGTAAACCTGTGATTCCTGAGAATAATGATGCTGATAAACCCATAAGAACCTCCTAAAGTCCTGTTGACTCGCGAATGTTTTCCTATCCCTTAAGCCGGGCCATGCCGTTGGCCTGATTAGCTTGAAGCGGATTCGGATGATTCACTTGATGAATCAGAGACATCCGTCGGACTTACTACTTCTCTGATGTTGAGGAAGTTGATGTAGCGACCGTCTTTAAGGTGCAGGTATTGCTGCCCGCCCTCGGAAACAACTCCGGAGACTTCACCACTGACTTCCGTCTTAACCATTACCGGACTGCCTTCAGCGTCTTCCGCTGCCATGGCGATGGTGTAAACACCGTCCGGTACATCCTTGCCTGCCCAGTTCTTTCCATCCCATTCGAACTCGAAGGTCCCTTCAGCCTTTGAGCCGAGTTGAACAGTGCGGACAAGGTTTTTATTGTTATCGTAAATGTTGATGAACGCGTTTGCCACAGGCTCGCCGAGACCGTAGAAGACCTTACTGATCTTTCCGTTATCGCGGCTGATGGAATAACCTTCCGCTTTTACTTCTTTGCCGATGAAGCCTACTGCGGAGACCATCTGGTCCTGAGCGTTGTTATCGATCATAGTCTTGATGTTGCTGTTCACCTGAGTGAGCTGTTCAAGACTGGAGAACTGTGCCATCTGCGCCATGTACTCTTTATCTTCCATGGGGTTTGCAGGATCCTGGTTCTGCATCTGGGTAAGGAGAAGCTTCAGGAAGTCATCCTGTCCCAGCTGATTTTTATGCTTTGGCTGGTTGCTTGCTGCCATGTCGGCTTCTGCTCTGCCAAGTATGTTACTGAACCCTACGTATCCCATGACTACACCTCTTAATTTTTGCTAAGCGGGGCTAAATTTATGTTAAGCCACTATGTAAAGCCCGCTCTGGGAAATTTGTGCCTTCTGCTGTACAGTTTGCATTTCCCGGGCCAAAGAGGATCCTTCTTGTCTTAAAGTCTGCCAGCGCTTGCGCATTTCAGACATCATTTCCTGATATTGCGCTGCGTTATGATCTTCAGCATTTTTCCATGAAGAGTCGGTCTGGCTATCTGAAATGCCGGTCTGGACTTCAAGTTTTTCCACTTTGAGGCCCTGCTCTTCCAATGCCTGCTTTACAACTTCAAGCTGCTCGGCAATAACTTTCGCCGTATCAGGATTTTCCGCTCTGATTGTAGCCTGAACGTCCTTGTTCTTGACCTGCAACATTACGTTTACTGTGCCAAGGTTATGAGGATTCAGCTGCAATGTAAGCTGCTTGCGACCCTGACCGAGATTCTTGAATACGCCTTCCTGAACCTGCTCCAGAATGTTGGATCGGGCAGTTTTTTCCCACATGAGATCAGTCTTACCGGCCTGAGCTGACTTGACTGCACTTTGCAGGGTACCGAATCCGTTGCCGAAGATATTGCCGTTAAGATTTCCTTCGCCCTTCACGAAGGATTCATCAGTAAGCTTGCCGAAGAAATCATTCCAGCTGTCCTGATCATCAGAATCGGAAAGAAGCTGTTCCAGCCAATGACGGTTGGAATTCTTATCTTCAGTCTGGCCGGCATTCTGTTTCCCGGCATTGGCATCGCCTTTTAAGTCGGCACCGTTCTTGGAAGGATTGTTGTCTTTCTGAGCAGGATTTTCTCCGTTCTGCCCATTCTGACCATCCTGCTTGACGCTCTCGCTGACTTCCTTAGCCGCTCCCATGGAGTTACTAATCACATCAGCCGAGGCCATTCTCATAGTGCTGGGAGACTGGTCGGAAGCTTTTTCCATTGCTGAATGCAAAGACTCAGCGACAGTCTTAACCAACTTGAGATCCTTTCCATCCTGTTCGGCCTGCTGCTGGGCAAGAGCCGACTTAAGAACAGAAAATCCTTTCTTAAAGTCAGCGGCGGTAGCACCTTCAGCGGTAAGCAGCTGGGTAATCTTTTTACCGGTATCGCCCTTAAGCTTGAACAAATCGGTTAAGGTCTTGGTTTCATCTTCAGAAAGCTGAAGCTTTTCGGAGTCAGGCATCGATGCCAGCTTAGCCTGCATTTTCTCAACTACATCACCAAGCTTACCCTGACGGATAGATGCCAAGAGTCCCTTGGATTCATCCGGGGTAAAACCGAGCTGGGAAAATATGGAATTCAGATTCTGTTCTTGAATAGGGCTAAGCGTAATACCTTTCATGCCTTTCATCATGCCTGAAAGCTCAGACACCAACTGGCCGTAGGTAATGCCGTTCTCGCTCATAACCTTCTCTTCAAGGTCGGCGATATCTTTTTTATCAAGACCGTACTCTTCAAGTTCTTCCTTGATTTCATTCCAGTCTTCGCGGCTTACCTTAAGATCCTGCGGCTGTTCTTCAACAGACTGCATGGCAACTTTTTCCGCAGCCTCATCAAGATATTCAGCGGCTGCTTCAGGCTCGGAACGGGAAGTTACATCCTCATAAGCAGATGCAGCTTCATTCACGATATCCTGAACCGGCTGGTACGCTGCCTGTGCCTCGGACTGGCTGGAATAAAGGAAATTATCGAACATAGATGAGCGAAAAGTATCCTCAGACAGTGATGTTCTGTCCAAAAGATTGCTCAAGCCCTGATTAGTTTGTTCGTGATGTGGAAGTATTTTCATATTCTGACTCCTCGACATTTCTTTATTCACGAGGCGTGCCAAAAATAAAAATACTTTATTTCAGATAGTTATAAGAAAAACACTCTTCAATACGAAGGAATATTCTTCCCTTTTAAGGAAAATAATTCAGTGCAGGTCAGCTGCTGCTAAGAATCGCGGCAAGCTGTTCATAGTAAGATAGGACTCTGATCCACGATTCGCGGCTGTAATCATTATTTTGCAGAAAAAGTTGTATGAAACCTGTAAATTGCCGCAAAATTAAAGGACATGAATTCCAAAAAGAATCATTCAACGGAGCACTGCGGGCCAACCCGCGGCTGAACTCTTTACCTAAAAGCGGTAGGTGTTTAGACATCTTTCCGGCAAGCTCCGTTTTTTGAGCAGCAAACTCTGCCCAAGCACGATTTGGACCATCGGTAGACCACAAACCGAAAACCGCTCCGAAATACTGCTGCCAGAACTTACCCAATAAGTCCCCGGCCTGTGCCCTGCTACCGCTCAACTGGTTCAAATGATATAAACCATCAGCATTACGCGCAGTTAAAGACATACGTAATCCGGGCATATTGATCTTCTGTAAACTGGCCCGGTCTTCAACAATTATGCGTTTGGCTGCCACGGCGATACGAGAAGGAGTAAAAGGAGTATGGCAATACAATTGATCTCGGGTACAGGACCAACACCCAAGAGCGCAACTCATAGTGGAACGCAGAACAAAATGATCATTCTGATACGGTCCGGTTTCCCACGGGTTCACATTGCCCATAGAAAGATTGAGTACTTTTAATCCCGACCATGCAGCCAGATGCATGGGGCCGGTATCCGGGGTAATAAAAAGCTGCAAAGACTGCCCAACAGCAATCAATTCCCCTAGCTTGAGTTTACCGGACATATCAAGGACAGGACCTTTGCACATGCGGGCTACTTCCTGCCCAATTCCCCGCTCCATCGGCCCGCCGAACAATACCGGCCTAAGCCCCTTACCCAGCAGTTCCGTACACAAGTCAGCCCAGAACCGGACCGAAGGCCGCTTGGCCTCCTCGCTTGCTCCCAGAAAAATACCGATCCGATTGGACTCCTTATGCAGAGTACGCGGCTGAGGCCATCTGGTACTGGCGAGATGACTTAAAGGGACACAATCCAAAGCATTCAAATCCGCCCAGTGAAAAAGATTATGGCGATTATTCTCGACTACGCTGGCCCGGTAAAGCTGCCAGTTACCCAGGATATGAGTTACCCCGTCCTTGGATGCCACAGGACCGAGCTTAGCTTCAGACTGTAACTCTCCGGCAAGGTTTGCAGCCTGACTGCGGATACTCAGGTTAACAATCAACTCATACTTATTCTGACGCAGAACCTGAACACCTTCCCAAGGGAAGTAGGTGACTCTCGGACTGATCGGCATAAGAGGACGGAAAAATTTTTCCTCGGCCACCACCCAGATAGGATGGCCGGGATAGGTTCTTTCCAACCAGAGAAAAAGCGGAAAAGAGAGAATCAAATCCCCCATGCGCTGCATCTGAAGAACAAGTATCGGACGTTTAGACATGGACGCACTTTACAGTAATATTTTATAAAATTCTATGGGGAGACAAGTAGCAAAAACCCCGGTCCTCCATATAAAAGACCGGGGTTATACTCAAACATACAGACCAAAATTACTTGGTAAGCTTCTCCCAATCGGCATTAAAAGCAGCCAGTCCCTTATCAGTCAGGGGGTGGGCGGCAAGCTGGCTAATTACACTGTACGGAATGGTAGCCACGTCCGCACCGATCAAAGCTGAATCCAGCACATGCATGGGATGACGAATCGAAGCCACAAGAATCTTGGTGGGGAAATCATAATTATCAAAGATAGTGCGTATCTGACGGATAAGTTCCATACCATCATGAGCTATTCCATCCAGACGGCCAACAAAAGGACTAACATAAGTGGCCCCGGCCTTGGCAGCCAGCAAAGCCTGCAAAGGCGAGAAAACAAGGGTAACATTGGTCTTTACGCCTTTACGATAAAGGCTTTCTGTAGCTACCAGACCTTCGTTGGTCATGGGTACCTTGATAACCACATTATCGCCAAATGAAGCAAGATCTTCGGCCTCGCGGATCATTTCCTCGGCACTCTCACCAACAACCTCAAGACTGACCGGACCTTCAACTTCCGCGCAGATTGCTTCGGCCTGCTTCCGCCAGTCTCCACCCTCACGGGAGAGCAGGGTCGGATTGGTTGTTACGCCATCCATCAAACCTTGCGCCTTAGCCTTCCTTATCTCCTCAAGATTCGCAGTATCCAGAAAGAACTCCATGCACACCTCACAATTAACTTCAATCATTACTAAAACTTACAAACAAAAAACATTTTTTTCAGGCACGTATTGTCTTCAACATAGCCCATTTCGCACTTTAGAAAAAGAGCTATATTTAAAAATAACCAAGACTTAACCGAGATAAATATAAAATAAGCTTCACAAAATACTCTCTGTTGACAACTCTTATGATGCGGAGTAAACACTTCTTCATTATGAACGTTTCTTACTCCAACTTTACCCTTTATTTTTGGTGGTGGCGCAGCTAATGCGTCGCGGTTGGTTACGTTCAAAAAACAGGTAACAAATATAAATTTCATAGAACCGCGACAGTGAGAACTGATCGCGGTTTTTTTATGCCTGCACAGCACTGTCGTAGAAAAAATTCAGGAGAGAAAAATGACTGACAACGCAACTATCAATGCAGACGGCTTTTTTGGTGAATACGGCGGACAGTATGTTCCCGAACAGCTTCTTCCTATCCTGAACGAGCTGGCGGAAACATATGAAAAATTTAGAAAAGATCCTGAATTCATCAGAGAATTTCAGTACTATCTGGCAAAATACTCCGGCCGCCCCACTCCCCTCTATCTCTGCTCCAACCTCACCGAAGAACTCGGCGGTGCTAAGATCTATCTCAAGCGCGAAGACCTCAACCATCTCGGCGCCCACAAAGTAAACAACACCATCGGCCAGATCCTGCTGGCAAAACGTATGGGTAAGAAAAAAATCATCGCTGAAACCGGAGCCGGACAGCACGGTGTAGCTACTGCCGCAACCTGCGCGCTCATGGGTATGAAATGTACCATCGTCATGGGCGAAGTGGACATGGAACGCCAGAAACTGAACGTTTTCCGTATGCGTATGATGGGTGCGGATGTTGTTGCTGCAAAATCCGGACAGAAGACTCTCAAAGAAGCAGTAGACGAAGCGCTTGCCGCATGGATCGGTGATGCTGAAAACACTTTTTACCTGCTCGGTTCCGCGGTTGGACCCCACCCCTACCCGATGATGGTCCGCGACTTCCAGTCCGTGATCAGTAAAGAAGCCAAACAGCAGTGCCTTGAAGACGAAGGCCGTCTGCCTGATTACTGCATCGCCTGTGTGGGCGGCGGTTCCAACGCCATCGGCATGTTCGCAGAATTCATTGCAGATGAATCCGTCAAACTCATCGGTGTAGAACCTTCAGGACGCGGCCTTGAGCCGGGAGACCATGCAGCCACCCTTTGTCTTGGTGAACCTGGCGTAATGCACGGCTTCAACTCCTACATGCTCAAGGATGAAAAAGGCGAACCTGCTCCGGTCTACTCCATCTCCGCAGGTCTCGACTACCCCAGCGTAGGACCCGAGCATTCCCATCTTAAGGACCTCGGCCGCGCTGAATACGTCCATGCATCCGACAAGGAAGCCACTGATGCATTCTTCAAGCTCTCCCAGACTGAAGGTATCATCCCCGCACTCGAGTCCTCTCACGCGCTGGCCTACGCTCTCAAGCTGGCACCGCAGCTCGACAAGGACAAAATCATCATCGTCAACCTTTCCGGTCGCGGTGACAAAGACGTTGCCCAGATCGAAGACATGATCAGCAATGGCGAACTTACTTTGCCTTAAAATGTATGCCTCCGGCGGCCCTTCGTGGACCAAAGAAACTTTTTGAAAAAAGTTTTTCTGAACTCTTCAAAAACTTTCATTAGGGCTCCGCCGCTTTGCATTTTAAATTTGCCATAGATAAAGGCCGTAATATCTTTTGAGATGTTACGGCCTTCTTATTTTAAAATAATTTTAACGTATTACATGCGAAGCTTATTAAAAAAATTTTGAATTCTTGCACTAGCCCTTAGGCAAGAAGCTTTGCTTCGAGTCTTAGGGATAGCGACAGTGGAACAAACCCTTTTGGAAAAGGGTTTAAGACCCCCGGTAGGCTCCCCGAAGGGCTTACATTTGGCCATTCAACTTCTCACCTGAAAGCCATTTGGCGTAAGTTCCTTCAAAATCGGTAAGGATCTGAGACATCATAGGCATGAATGATCCAATGCCGCCCTCAATACCGAATCCTGCAAGGTAGGCTTGCTGCCCGGTAAAGACCAGATCCTTCTGGACCATGATCAACGCATTCTGCGAAACCGTGACTTTATTTTTCGTGTTGAAACTTTTTTTGCAGGCCTCAAGATCATTTGAAATCCAGTTACGGCAAAGGATGGGCCGCACTTCATAAATAGAGCATTGGTTGTCTTTTAAAAACGGACAGGGCTGAAAATAGTCTTGGGCAAATTCTTTAAGCTGACCGGGAACGAAATCACCGGCAGCGGCCAGACACCCCTCGCTCAACGTGACAAAATCATCTTCAGAACACTCAGCCGCCAGGTGGAGAGCGATACGAAACGCTTCTTGCGGGGTTACTGTGATGTGGGAGGAGCAACAGTAAGAACATCCGGCTGTACAGGCTACTTTGAATTCAGGGTCCAGACTCTGGACCTGCCCCAGCATGGCACTGAAATTTGCACCGAACAGGTTAAGCCCTTTTTCAGCCAGTAAAACAGGAAACTGCGGCATTTCGGGAGTAATACTTGCGCAATCAGCGCACACCGCCATGCTCATATCCCGCAACAACTTAATCATTTCCGGGTGATCTTCAAAAAAAGGATAAGTATGAGCAAGACCGCTATCGATGATTTCATCCAGACTGTTTTTCATTCTTCTCTCCTGAAGAAAATACTCGGTTACGGCTCGCGAGCAATATCCCCGAAATATTGTGCCAGAGGCTGAACAAAGCCCCGGGCAAAGCACTCGCAATACCAAAATATTTAGTCGCCAAGGCTACTCCAAGACCGGAATTCTGCATCCCCACTTCAATAGCGATGGTAACGCTTTCGCGGTGACTGAATCCGGACAGCCTGCCGACACCGTACCCGGCCCCCAGTCCACCCGCATTGTGCAGGATAACCGCAACGAAAACAAGAAGCGGAAAAGAAGCCAGCATATCATGGTTTAAACCGATAATGCAGGCGATCAACATGGAGATTACAATGATTGAGATGGAAGGGAAAATATGCAGCAATGGATCAAGTCTGCTGCGTAAAAATCTGCGTAAAATCAGACCATCCACAAGCGGAAAAATGACAATCCAAAATACGGATTTAACCATAGGCAGAAATGGAATTTCAATCTGCTGGTTAAGGATGACATAGATAATCAGCGGGGTCAGGAGCGGCGCTAGACAAGTGGAAACAAGAGTCATGGTAACCGAAAGAGCCACATTAGCCTTCGCCAGATGCGCAATTACATTTGATGCCGTACCGCCGGGACAGGCGCCGACCACTATCATTCCAATCAAAGCTTCCTGCGGCAATCCAAATTGAGCTGAAAGCCCCACCGCCAGAGCAGGCATGACCGTATACTGCAGCAGAACACCGAGGCCTACCGCTTTATAGTTTCTAATCGCCGCAGCAAAATCACTGAAGTCAAGAGTCAGTCCCATACCAAACATGATTATGCCCAGACTGAGGGCAATATGGGGCTTAAGCCATGTAAATAAAGCCGGCTCCAGAAAAGCAACACAGCTCAAAACAACTGCCAGCAAAAGAAAATGTCTTTCTATAGAGCGACATAAAATACCAATCATCCTTACTCCTGCGAATGCCTAATTGAAAACTTTACGTTGCTGTAGAGCATAATGACCCACCCCGCAAGCAAGTACATGCATACCTCTTGAATATGATTCTATTTTTGATATATAATAAGATAAAAACCTTTAGCTTTATTTAGTTAGCCATGAATTTGTACAAATCGACACAATTTCATTTTTTACACAGCAATGATCCGGAATGTGTATCGAAACTGCTGCCTTATCTTAGAATGTATGGCAACAGGTGTATGTCCTACTCGACAACACAGCCGGGGTTGAAGCATGCCCTGATCAAATCCATCGGCTACATTTCATGGCTGGAGGTAAAAAAATTCCTGCATGGCAAAAGCGCAGTTGTTCTGTCTGATCCTGTAACCGGCCCGGACCACCAATTACTTCTTATAAAAAAACTTGAAGAACATCTGGGACAGATAACGCTGGTACAAATTAGTAAAACTTTAGCTGAAACACTTTTTAATGAAGGATATAGCGTTTACCAGATTGGTGTGGAAACCGAACTGGACATACAGTCATTTTCATTGAGCGGAAAGCGCAAAAGTTCACTCCGACAGTGGAACAACAAAGGACGAAAGTCCGGCCTTACAGTAGAAGAAAAGAGACTTTCAGAAGTAAATCGACAGGAAATCAACAGACTATGTCAGGACTGGCTTAACAACAAAGGAAGAAAGGAATTTTCGTTTCTGACGCGCCCTCTGCCTGAAAGCAATGAAGAGGGAGTCCGTTTTTTCTGGGCCAGAATAAACGGAAAACTGCTGGCTCTTGCCGGATTTGACCCCATATACTCTGAAGGAGAAATTATCGGTTATTACCATAACTTCGACAGGTTATGTTCAGAGGCGGTGAACGGAACTTCTGCCTTCACTCTTCTTCAGGCTATGGAAAAATTTCGTTCAGAAGGCAAAAAATTCATTAGCCTTGGACTTTCACCGTTATCCGGTATGGAACAGGGATACACCCTTTCAGGACCTTTGCAAAAGCTTGCAGGGCTTTTCTATGAATTCGGTGAAAAAGTTTATCCGTTCAAAGGGAATGACAGGCACAAATCTAAATTCTGCGGCAGAAGACAGAAAGTATATGTAGCGAGTAATGCAGGCTGGTTCAATACCATGATGGCAGCAACAACTGCGTGCGGACTGGAGCTGTAACGAACGAAAACAGATTTAATCAGCTAACCTGTAGCTTCAATTCATCAAGGTAAAAACGGTATTTCTTTACTAACGGTTTAAGAGCATCTTCCAATCCCAGCTTGGAAACATCCTGAATTGCCGTTCCCAGACGGGAAAGCGGATCAAGACAAAAATTGGCAGCTGCACCTTTCAGGCTATGCCCAAGCCTTCCAACTTCTTTCAAATCTCCAGCCTCAAGGCTGCTTTCCATCTGCTGCAACTCGTCAAACTGATGGACTACAAAATGCGGGATCAATTCTCTAAGATCATCATTGATGATAAACAAGTCTTGTCCTGCGTTCTCTCCAGAAATCATTTTTTACTCCAGAATAATATCTTCAGGTAGATCACCTTTAGCGGCAACAGCCGAGACAGTGGATCTAATGGTATCCCATTTTACCGGTTTGGAAATGAATCCGTCACATCCTGCCTGTGCCGAATCCGTCCGGTTGGAACTGTATGCTCTGGCGGCAATAGCTACAATTATAGATTTTTGCCTTTCGCTGTTTAATTCAACTTCACGCATGCGCTTTACGGCTGAGATTCCATCCATCACAGGAAGCTCCAAATCCATAAAGACCAGATCGTAGCTATTGTCTTTAAAAAGTTCCAAAGCCTGCAACCCGTCTACTGCAACAGTTATGTCCGCACCGGTATCAAGGATGAAAAGTTCCAAAATTTTACGGTGGTTATCATTATCTTCCACCAGCAAAATATTGAGCCCCTTTCCGGCTCTATGCCTATCCTTGGAAGAATCCCCCACAGAAGCAAGGCAGCGGATCAGATCAGCATCAAAAACAGGCTTGATCAAGGTATAATCCGCTCCGACAAGTCTGGCATTCTGTCGCTCTTCTTCTGTACATCCGGCAGAGAACATCACTGCCACGCGACTGGGAAGCCCCCCTTTCTGCTGTGCTTTTGAAAGGAAGTCAACCCCCGTAATGTCTGGCATATCACTATCGACAAACAGTAGGTCGTAAGCATTATCGGAGGCTGCCGCAGCCACCAGATAGTCAAGTCCCTCGGGACCGTTGGAGGCCATAACCGCATCGATTCCGAAGGATTGCAGCCTTCTGGCGAGAACCTCGCGTACAGTATAATTATCATCAACAAGCAATACGCGCGTACCGGAAAAATCAGCTACGCTGCGCAATGGCTCGTATAAGGACTTTTTAAAAGGAATAGAAAAATAAAAAATACTTCCTTTACCGCTTTCACTCTCAAAACGAATTTCGCCATCCATGAGAACCGCCAGACGTGAAGCTGCTGCCAGCCCCAATCCAACTCCGCCGTACTCCCGGGAAGCTAAACCGTCAGCCTGAACGAAACCTTCAAAAAGGCTTTCACGCTGACCTTCGGGGATTCCAATCCCGGTATCACGCACAGTAAAAAGCAAACGTTCAAAGTCTTCACCAGACTCTTCAGCACTCAGGCAAACCTCAACCTCACCACTTGAGGTATACTTAACGGCATTGGAAACAATGTTCATCAGAACCTGACGAACACGAACCGGATCACCTACCACCTGTGCAGGGACCCCCTGTGCCACGTCACAAATAACTTCAATATCTCGTGCATGCGCGGAATGGGCCACGCTTTTACATACACTCTGTACGTCCTGAGAAGGATCAAATGGCACGGGAACCAATTCAATCTGACCGGATTCAATCTGCACAAAGTCAAGAATATCATTGATAATCTTGAGCAGCAGTTCTCCTGAACCCCTGAAAATTTCGACATACCCCATCTGTTCAGGATCAAGTTCAGTGCCAAGCAACAAATCCCCCATACCGAGTATGGCATTCATGGGAGTCCTGATCTCATGACTTATCATTGCTAAAAACTGGCTCTTAAACTGACTGGCTTTTTCAGATTTATCCTTCGATTTCTCCAATTCGCGAACGGTAAAGGAAAGATTCTCAAGAGCAGCATTCAAATCCTTTTCTGCTCTGCGCCGAATTTCAACTTCATCCTTAAGTTTATGATTAACTTTACTGATAGCTGCAGTACGCTCACTTACCTTTTGATCTAATTCAGATTGGATTTGGACAAGCTTAGAATTAAGATGCTCAAGAGAGCTGCTGAGGCTTCCTATCTCATCATCCCTGTCCCCACCTTCAAAAACAACCATTTCGCCTTGTTCAGCAAGCTTTGCCTGCTCCGAAAGCCTGATCACTGGAGAAATAACAGTCCTGCCTATAAATAACCGCAGACACGCGCCTCCAATCAATGCAACACCAAAAAGCAAAGGAAGGATATAAGTTAGAATAAAAGAGAAATTTTGCGCATGACTGTTATCCCAAATCCCAACACGAACATGACCTAAATATTCGCCATCTTTCAGAATCCTTTTTTCTACATAAAAGACATTGCCAGCTTTTTTTCCGTCATTCGTTTCCTGAAACTGACTGATCACAGCCCCGGACTGACCGAATACGGCACACGAAACAACATCCTCACCAGAGCAGACATTCTGTACCAATTCTTCAAGCTCATAATTCTGAAAGTTCAGGATTGCCTCGCTGCTTGAAAAAGCAACCAGAGAAGCCACTGCACGTCCCTTGGACTCAATGGAATTTATAATTTCTGCATGATATAATTCACTAAAAACATAACCAAGCGGCAACAGGATTGCTGCCAGCAACCCCACCAGTCCCAAGGTAATCCTACGCTTTATCCTGAAAAAAATAGCCATCAAAAAATATCCCGCTTTACTGAGCTGAAGGTTCCACCTTGATTTTACCTGAAATAAGATCCTTCCTCAAAACATCAAGCAGACGAAGAACTTCACTAGAAATCAGATGCTTACTATATTTCATTTCAGTCAAACCAACACCGCCGTCAGCAAGGCCATATGCTTTACGCCCCGGTGTAAAGTTCCCATCCATAACTGCAAGACATTCCTTGTATACGGCCACATCAAGCCTCTTCATCATACTGGTCAGGACCGTTCCTTTGGCAAGATGATCCTGATCAGAATCAACACCCACAACCAGATTACCGGTCTCGCGTCCGGCCTGAATTATGCCGTTACCTGAAAGGCCCGCAACAGCATAAATGATATCTGCCCCCGCCCCGTACATCTTCAAAGCAAGTGCATTAGCCTGCTGCGGATCTTCAAAACCTTTCTCGGCATTTCCCCTGCGAACGAACTTAACATCAACTTCAACATCCTTGCCGGAAAGTTCCACACCCCGGCTAAACCCTTTTAAAAAGTCCTTGATTACGGGCAGCTCATTTCCACCGATAAATCCTATTTTACCGGTTTTTGTCTGCCAAGCGCATAATGCTCCGACCAGACAGGAACCTGAAGCATGAGCGTAATCAATTGAAATAACATTTGAATACCCATCAACATTGGAATCATTGAAAATGAAAACAACCTTGGGATGATCAAGGGCTATTTCCCCGAAGCGGTTTCCTGCAGGCATACTGTTAACTACTACAATCCCAGCACCTTCGCCGATTGTTGATCTAATAGCATGCGCAACCGAATCTACAGTAAAACCTCCCCTACGGACGACCAGATCAACATGTCTGTCTTTTTGAAGCCGCCGCAAACCTGAAGCAACCATCTCGTTGAAAGAGTTGTCATTGATGGTATCGCCGGAAGCGACAAAACCGATTTTCATAGTTTCAGCACGGCAAATAGAACTATTTCCCAAACAGGAAATAAGTATAAGCAGGAATAAAACCATTCCAATATATACTTTTGCCCTACTCATAAAAACTACCTAGCAATCAAACGTCATCACTATCATCCGGATCAAGCAGTCCTCCAAGATCGGCTCCCAAAACGCGTCCGGGCCACTTGTAAAAGCAGTAACCGTGCTCTTCTACAAACTTCCTGATCTTCTGCTGTCCTCCCCGGGCGAAAGGCAATGAAGCAAAACCGATATGCTCCTTTGTAACCTCAATATCCCCGAACAAATACATCAGGTTGAATGGTACAGCCTTCTCAGGATGTATCTCGGCAGGAACAACCAGATGCATAGCCTGCGAGTTGCTCCCCCTGAAAACATTTATCTTTCCGGTCAATTCCTTGCGTTCTTCAACTTCATCCTTGAAAAAAGGTTCAATCAAACGTTTCAGTGTTCCATCCACCTTGGCAACAGCCAGCCCGTAGTTGGTGATAGGAACCTGCTGTCGGTCACAATCCCTGATCCTCCTAAGCATGTCAGCTCTCTCAGCCATACAGGCACCGCAATGAACGACAAGCTTGTATTCAGCAAGATCAATAGGCAGACCGCACCCGGTCTTGGATTCAAAAATAATATTTCGGTTTGTGTATCCGGCAATCCTTGCGGGAATCATTTCCTTGCCGAGATCCTCAGCTTTAGGGTGATGAGGGCAGGCTTCAACGATAAGAACCTTATCCCCATCCTGAAGGTTATCAATGGCATTAGCACCCTGAACAAGCTGCTCCAGATTACCCTTATGACGAGCAAAAAGAATCGGAAAAGTGGTCAGAGACACATCACGCGGAATCAGGTCCATGACTTTCTTGATGGGCTCGGAATCAGCAATAACAAGAGCCGGACGCCGCTTGTGGCCGGAGATTGTCTGATAAAGCTCCCCTTCCTTAACGATAACCGCGATCCCCCCGGCATCAAGGATTTCGCGCAGCACCTGCGATTTGGGAAGTCCAAGTCTGCCTTTAGGCGAAACCGGATCTTCAGAAACAACGCAGACAACAAAATCACCCCGGCCCATAAGGTCTCTGGCCAGCACAGGGTCGAGCATATTCTCTTCCGGAGCAAGAGCCATAATGGACTTTTTGAGCCGTTCAATACCCCGACCGTCAACAGTAGAAGTGGCAACAAAACGGACTCCGCGAGAACCGCAGAATTCCATATCTGCAAGACTGGGTCTTCGTATATCCGCCTTATTAAAAACCATAACGCAGGGAATACCGCGATCACGCAATAAATTGGTCAATTCCCTTTCTTCATCAAGGATACCAGAATCATCGGTAACGATAACCGCTACATCAACACTATATAATGCATCTTTGATGGCCCGGGCCCGGTCATCGCCGGGAACATGTGCATCAGTATCATAAATGGTCACCGGACCCAGCGGGTGAATCTCCGCTCTTGTAAGGGGATACATTTCATCTTCACTGGCCACAGGGCTGACTTCATCGCTCTCAATCCCTGAAAGAGCTCTTATTATTGAAGATTTACCAACATTACTTCTTCCGGCAATGGCAATAGCAAGCTTGGAACCGCTTTCAATTTCAGCAGTCATTCTTCGACCTCCGGTTCATATCTCAGTCAATCAAAATCATAATTCGAAATTCAGTATTATTAGTTACCCAAGAAATAGCACTTTATACAAAACATTTCATCCCAATTATCCACACTTATTTTATGGAAAAATATGTGCCAGTACAAAAAAAATGCGGGACCCCTTAAGGACCCCGCAAAATCTTATCCGCACCCGTAAGGGTACGGTATTACTTTTTCTGATTATTGGCAATTTTCTTCCAAGAGTCACGCAAGGTGACAGTCCGGTTGAATACCGGTTTCTCAGAAGTATAGTCCGTGTCAGCACAGAAGTAGCCGATCCTTTCAAACTGGCAACGGAATCCGGGCTCCACATTTGCAAGGGAAGGCTCCACGTAAGCAGTCCGAACTTCAAGGGAATCAGCATTGATATGATCCTTGAAGTCGGAACCGTCTTTGTTGTCCATGGGGTTCTCTTTGGTAAAGAGATGATCGTAAAGACGGACTTCAGCCTCAATAGCATGGTCCACGGAAACCCAATGAATGGTACCCTTGACCTTACGTCCATCATTGGACCAGCCACCACGGGTATCAGGATCATAAGTACAACGGAGCTCAACAACTTCGCCGTTCTCATCTTTAATAACATCAGTACAGGTCACATAATATGCTGCACGCAGACGTACCTCGCGGCCAACTGAAAGCCTGAAGAACTTCTTGGGAGCGTCTTCCATAAAATCATCACGCTCAATGTACAGAGTCTTGGAAAAAGGAATTTTACGGCTTCCGGCGGACTCGTCTTCAGGGTTGTTCTGTACTTCGAATTCCTCAACCTGGCCTTCGGGGTAGTTATCAATAACCAGCTTGATGGGATTAACTACACCCATTACCCGATTGGAGTGGGCATTAAGATCTTCACGCACAGAGAACTCAAGCAGAGCGAAATCTACCATGTTGGCAGCTTTTGCCACACCGATGCGTTCACAAAAATTACGAATGGAAGCCGGAGAATAACCACGTCTTCTCATGCCGGAAATTGTCGGCATGCGAGGATCATCCCAACCGGTAACGTGCCCTTCTTCAACCAGCTGAATAAGGCGGCGCTTACTCATTACAGTATAGCTGAGGTTAAGCCTTGCAAATTCAATCTGCTGCGGACGGTAAACCCCGAGATTCTCAAGGGTCCAGTCATAAAGTGCACGGTTGTTTTCAAACTCAAGGGTGCAGATGGAATGGGTAATCTTCTCCAGTGAATCGGAAATACAGTGGGTGAAATCGTACATAGGATAAATGCACCACTTATCACCGGTACGGTGGTGGTGAGCTTTCCTGATGCGATAGATGGTGGGATCACGCAGGATCACATTGGGAGAAGCCATATCGATCTTGGCGCGAAGAACGTGTTCACCATCTTCAAACTCACCGTTTTTCATACGCTCAAAAAGATCAAGGTTCTCTTCAATGGAGCGGTCACGGTAAGGACTATTCTTACCCGGCTCAGTCAGGGTACCGCGATATTCACGAATTTGCTCTGCGCTGAGGCTATCCACATAAGCCTTACCTTCCTTAATCAACTGGACGGCAAAGCCATAAAGTTTATCAAAATAGTCAGAGGAATAGTGCAGTCTGTCTTCCCAATCGAATCCAAGCCAGCGGACATCCTTCTCAATGGATTCCACATATTCAGTGTCTTCCTTGACCGGGTTGGTATCGTCAAAACGCAGGTTGCATGTGCCTTTGTAATCCTTGGCAAGCCCGAAGTTCAGGCAGATGGATTTGGCATGGCCGATATGCAGGTAACCGTTAGGTTCGGGAGGAAAACGAGTAGCCACCCTTCCTTCGTATTTTCCTGTTTCATTATCTTTATCAATAATCGCGGTAATAAAGTTCTTACCTACATTGGACTCGGTTTTATTATCTGACATTTATCTATAATCCTTGATTTTTATCTTTCAGCTGCCCGGATCAAGTTTCAGCAGGCAAGCATTATTCACTAAGAATCCCATCTAAATACGAGAATTTATGTCTACGGTCAAATACCAAGGGAGGTAGAGCAAGCCTGAGTCTTCTCATTTGCTGCAAAGTATCCATATTCAGGATGCCCCAATCAGAAAAATAATGTCAAAATACTGAAAGCACTCTTAAAAAAATTGTTCATGATCTTTTTTTCTGTTAAGGTACTCAAAGCGCAATTGCATTGGAATAATTCATGACTTAAAACATGAAAGACAGGTATGGTCGGAATTACAGGGGAGTTTTCTTCCGGTCTGCCGCGAAAACATATATGCCAACTTTTTTTAAGGAGTCGCTATAATGAATGTAGAATTGGCTAAACCTTTTATCAAGGCCACCTCGGACATCCTGACAATGATGGCCATGATTACGCCTACAGCGGGTAAACCGTTTGTAAAAAAAGGGAATGTCGCCAACGGAGATGTAACGGGCATAGTCGGCTTTACAGGATCAGTAAACGGAAGCATCTCAATTACTTTTGAAAAGGCCTGCGCCGCTCAGATTGTAAAGAACATGCTCGGAGACGACATTCAGGACATCATTCAGGATGTAAAAGATGCTGTCGGTGAAATCACCAACATGGTTTCAGGACAGGCAAGAGCAGGACTGACTGAAATGGGGTACAAACTTCAGGGTTCAACCCCCACTGTAATTATGGGTGACAACCATACCATTGCCCACGTTACAGCCGGACCGGTAATGGCCATACCATTCACCACCGACCACGGTAAATTCACCATCGAATTCGGCTTCGATTAAAAATTTCAGCCCGGAAGAAAATCTTCCGGGCTTCTTAATTTCTGAATCTGAACTTTCTACTCGTCTGACGATCCTTCCAAAGTCAACTGTACCTTGACCTGATTACGACCAGCCTCTTTAGCTGCATACAAACCGATATCCGCAGCCTTGAGTAATTGTTCCAATGTCTTTGTATGTTCACTGTAAGTTGCAACACCGATGCTCACGGTAATATTCAAACTTCCGGAACGGGTATTCATTTTAGTTGTTTCAATCTCCGCCCGAAGTCTCTCTGCAACCAGAGTTGCCCCATCAAGTCCGGTATCTGGCAGAAGGATAGAGAATTCCTCCCCGCCGATCCTTCCGAACACATCAATATTACGTAAAATTTTAAGCCCTGTTTTTGAGAGCCCCTTCAAGACATCGTCACCGGCATCATGCCCATACATATCATTGACCGTCTTGAAATAATCAATATCCATCATCAACAAGGAAAGATCACGACCGTATCTGCGGGTTCGCTCCAAAGCATCCTCTGCGCTTTCCATGAAAAAACGACGGTTGCTGAGTCCGGTCAGGGAATCCGTAGTTGCCAGCTTACGCAACTTATCTTCTGCTTCCTTACGCTCGGTGACATCCCTGAAGGTTCCTACCACCCACCACTGATCATCCTTACGTAAAGGAGACAGCAAAACTTCTGCCGGGAAAACATCCCCACCTTTACGGCGGACGTTCACGGTAAAAGAGCCGTAACTTGAGAGCAGGCCATCAATATAATTATCAGTGTTACCTAAATTTTCCGGCAATAAATTATCTTCTGCATGAAAACAGCATTGTAGACTTTCCCCGAGCATTTCATCTGCCCTATACCCGAAAATTTTCTCCGCAGCAGGATTCCAAAAATGAACCAAACCTTTCTCATCCATCAGCACTAAAGCATCCTGAACAGAATCACTTATACTCTGAAGCATGTCTTCACGATCCTGCAAGTCCTGCAAGGCCTTTTTCTGAGCACTGATATCAGATGTAGCCCCGCGGAACCCGGTGACAACACCTTCTGCATCAAAAACCGGAACTCCGTTAAATTCGAGCCAGATCTTACGTCCGTCGCGATTTACAAACCTAAAGACTAAGCCATTGAAACTGTTACCGAACTGAGCAGCGTCCAAAAACTCCTTACGCACATCCCACGAGTATTCCTCATCCACAAAATCAAAGGGGGAACGCCCGATGAGTTCTTCCGCACTATAACCGAGAACGTCTTCAGCCCTACCGGTCACGAATACAAAACTTCCGTCAGGCCCGGTCTCCCAGATAAATTCACCAGCCGCATCAGCCACATCCATGAATATCTTTTCACTGTCCTCAAGAGCCAGACGAATTTCCTCGCTGGCAACAGTTACAGCGGATTGTCTCCAGAACAGATAACCAAGCATAATAACGAGAAATGCCAACAGAATGAACATAATATTTCGGCGCGGGACTACCAAGGACTCATTAGGAACCCGTGAAATAACCTTCCACCCCTCACTGAAAACAACATCCTGCCGTAAAACATAATGAAAAGAGTTACTACTCAACGAATCAAAGGTATATAAGCCGTCGGCCCCGGCAAACTGTCCGTCATTCTTATTTTTTATTTCACTCCAGACTTCAGGAAATCCCTGTTCCAGAAGACCTTCCTTGGGTTTGAAAAGAAACTTCCAACTATAAGTTTCGTCCGGACCGACAATCCATCCACCGTCATCATTTACAAGAAACAAATCGCCAAACGATTCAACTCCAGCTTCATTGAAAATTTTAAAAAGTATGTCTCCCGAAAAATTAATGACCAGAAATCCAGAGTTCATTCCACCTGCATAAACTTTTTTCACAATCCTGATTACAGGTGTATAGGGAATGACCACCTTCCCGAATTCCATATTCAAGTCAAAGCTTGAAATATAAACCTCGTCTTTAAGTTTTGCTGCTTCCTTAATATATGAACGTTCACTTTTATCCTGAAGATAATTTCCAGCTACCCGGACCGGCCTCCCGGCATCAATATTGATCCTCACCAGCTCCATCCCTTCAGGAGAAAAGTAACGAAGTTGAACACATCCCTTACAGCGCGAACCAAATATGGAGAACAGTTCCGCAATGTTTTCACGCTGAGCATACGGATCGCCCGGACCTGTCAACTGCTCTTCTACCAGACCGGCAAGAATCGCAGTATATTCGATGTCGGATTCGAGCCATGAATTAAAAGCAGAAATATTGCTTTTAACCAAATCAACTTCATGGTTTTCCACAATCTTATGGTATTGGGTCCGCTGAGTAAGCAAAGCCCACGCTGAAACGGCAAGAATAAGCACAGCGACGACTGAGAACCGCTTGATGAAATATAGAAAAACGCTACTTGTTGTTTTTGTTTTCATAAAAATTGGCATCCCGGGCGGAAGTTCATTGCGAGCATAGCACAAAACAATCAGATCTTTCAGTATTCAAAATACACCGCTACAGTAACATATTACATTATTTCGGTATCACGTTCAACGTAATTGGCGAAACTACGAATTCTCTGGGCGGTGCGCACCGAAATGCCGAACCTTTCAGCCACTTGCGCCGGAGTTGCGCCACGTTCATAGGCCTTGATAATGCGTTCCCGCAGCTTAAGCTTCTGCAATTCATCCAGATCAGGGACCGAGACTCTTGTTCCTCCCCAGCAATACATCAATCGCTCCGCAGCTTCCCTTCCCAGCACATTAATCAAACCTTCAGCTGACATAGCACGCCTCCCTTCAATATCAGGAAACATCACCGCACCTGAAACTTTGTCCCCTCCCATTTGTATCCCCTCTTTACTTTTAAAATTCACTACAAAATGAACAATGACGGGACACACCTATTACCAAATAATCCTCTTTGCAAGCCATTTCGTAAATTTATAATACCAATTGGTAAACAGCGACAAAAAAAATAAACTTATTAAGGACAAATTATTCAAAAAAATATACCAATATTACAAGGAGGAAACATGGGTTTCTACAATGATTTAGTCGAAGGGTTGCGAAACATGATTGGTCAGAATCGCAAGTACGCCAACCCGACACAAATGGCCAAGGCATGCGGCGTAGCTCCCAACCAGATAATCCGCTACATCAAAAAAGAGCGAGGCAAACACATTCAAGTACTGGCGAGAGTTCTTGATGAAGTAGGCGCACGTATTGTTTTCCCGGAAGACAAATCCCCAAATAATGACAATTTCCTTACCCCCCAAAAAGCACTGGCCCGTGCAAACCGGGACGGCGAAAAATTGAAAGTGGATAGTGAGACTCAAGGAAAGCTGGCATTCAACCTAGATTGGATGGCAGAAAAAGGAGATCCGGACTCCATGAAACTGCTGACGGTTACCGGAAATGCAATGGCTCCGCGCATTGAAGACGGCAACCAAGTTCTGGTTGACGAATCACAAAAAGATTTTTTTGAGGGACGCATCTATGCTGTGCGTATTGATGAAGAAATTCTGGTTCGAAGAGTAGCAAGGGAGCCGGGAAAAATCTTGCTTATTTCTGAAAACCAGGAAATTTCTCCCGGCCCCATTGTCCTTGAAAGCAACAATCCGGCACATAATTGGGCCCCCATAGGCAGGGTTGTTTTTGTAGCGAAGGATCTTCTTTAAAGCCTCGATTTCATGATTTTCAAAAAAAAAGCCATCACGCTGTTGACAGTTTTTAATAATGACTTACTTTCATTCAATCCCTGCGGCGGGATTCTTTTTCCTACTAAATCATGAGAAGTCGCAGCGATCCACAGGCCATGAGCCTGAAAGCAAAAAATAGTATCGAAATATTGGAGGAAAACTGATGAAACTTAAGCCGTTAGCAGACCGCGTACTGGTCAGACGCCTTGAAGTGGAAGAAAAAACCGTTGGCGGAATCATTATCCCCGACTCTGCAAAAGAAAAACCCCTCAAGGGTGAAGTTATCGCAGCTGGCCCCGGCAAGCTTGATGACAATGGCTCCAGAGTAGCTCTGGGCGTAAAAGAAGGCGACGCTGTTCTTTTCGCTAAATACGCTGGAACTGAAATCAGCATCGAAGGTGTAGATCATCTGATCATGCGTGAAGACGACATCCTCGCTGTTGTCGAATAATCAGGCTGCTCCAGCAATCGAACATACGAACAGCCCAAGGGCTGCATAATTGAATACATTTCTTTATTTTAAGGAGATAACACCAAATGGCTAAACAGATTCTTTTCGACGCCAAAGCTCGTGAAAAACTGAAACTCGGCGTAGACAAGCTCGCCAATGCTGTAAAAGTAACCCTCGGACCCAAAGGCCGTAACGTTGTTATGGACAAATCCTTCGGCTCCCCGGTCATCACCAAAGACGGTGTTTCCGTAGCTAAGGAAATCGAACTGGAAGACAAGTTCGAAAACATGGGCGCACAGATGGTTAAGGAAGTTGCTTCCAAAACCTCCGACATCGCAGGTGATGGTACCACTACTGCTACCATCCTTGCTCAGGCTGTTTTCACCGAAGGTGTTAAACTCGTTGCAGCCGGCCGTAACCCCATGGCTATCAAGCGCGGTATCGATAAAGCTGTTGAAGCAATCATCGATCACCTCGAAACCCTTGCAAAGCCCACCCGCGACCAGAAAGAAATCGCTCAGGTCGGTACCATCTCCGCAAACAACGATGTAACCATTGGTAACATCATTGCCGAAGCCATGAACAAGGTCGGCAAAGAAGGCGTTATCACCGTTGAAGAAGCAAAAGGCCTCGACACCACTCTTGATGTTGTTGAAGGTATGCAGTTCGACCGCGGTTACCTCTCCCCCTATTTCGTATCCAACGCAGAAAAAATGATCTGCGAAATGGATGAGCCCCTGATCCTGATCAGCGAAAAGAAAGTAACCAGCATGAAAGAACTCCTGCCCGTTCTCGAGCAGGTTGCTAAAATGGGCAAGCCCCTGGTTATCATCGCTGAAGACATCGAAGGTGAAGCTCTGGCTACCCTCGTAGTTAACAAACTGCGCGGCACCCTCAATGTTGTTGCTGTTAAGGCTCCCGGTTTCGGTGATCGCCGCAAAGCAATGCTCGCAGACATCGCAGCCCTCACCGGCGGAGCAGTTGTTTCCGACGACATCGGTCTCAACCTCGAAGCTGTTACCCTTGATCACCTCGGTTCCGCAAAACGCGTTGTAATCGACAAGGAAAACACCACCATCGTAGACGGTGCAGGCGAAGGCGAAATGATCAAAGCCCGTATCGGCCAGATCCGCAACGAAATCGAACTCTCCACTTCCGACTACGACCGTGAAAAACTTCAGGAACGCCTCGCCAAGATCGTTGGCGGTGTAGCAGTTATCAACGTTGGTGCTGCAACTGAAACTGAAATGAAAGAAAAGAAAGCACGCGTGGAAGATGCACTCAACGCTACCCGCGCTGCTGTTGAAGAAGGTATCGTTCCCGGTGGTGGTACTGCACTTATCCGCTGCATCCCTGCTCTGGAAAACGTAACCTCCTCCGACGATGACGAATCCGCAGGTATCGACATCATCCGTCGCGCTATCGAAGAGCCTCTCCGCCAGATCGCTGGCAACGCAGGCCTCGAAGGTTCCATCGTTGTTGAGAAAGTAAAAGAAGCAAAAGACGGTAACGGTTTCAACGCTGCTATCGGCGAATACGAAGACCTGATCAAGGCCGGTGTTATCGACCCCAAAAAAGTTACCCGTATCGCTATCCAGAACGCAGCTTCCGTTGCAGGCCTCCTGCTGACCACCGAATGCGCTATCGCTGAAAAGCCTGAAAAGGCTGCAGACATGCCTGCTGGTATGCCCGGCGGTATGCCCGGCATGGGCGGCATGGGTGGCATGGGCGGTATGGGTGGCATGGGCGGCATGTACTAAGCCAGCCTTTCCATCCGGCTCACAAAGCCAATTAAAAATCCCCGGCAACCACATCGGTTGCCGGGGATTTTCGTTTTGCTCTCTTTTTAGGAGGTAATGAGAACTATTTTTTCAGCCCCGCAAACAGGGATGCATTGTAGGAGGAACGCACAAGGGGCGCACTATACATATGCGGAACACCTTTTTCTTTGCCGTAGCAGGCATATTCTTCAAAAACATCAGGATGGACATAGCGCAGCACTTCGGGATGCTTAAGTGAAGGACGCATATATTGCCCGATAGTTACAATGTCACAACCGATGCTCGCAAGGTCATCTATTACCCCTTGCACTTCCTCATCATTTTCACCCAACCCGACCATAAGCCCGGACTTGGCAATGGCCCCGGCAGACTTAACCCGCTCGATAAGCTCAAGACTTTGCTTGTAATCAGCCTGCGGGCGGATATCGTTATAATGAATAGGAGGAGTTTCCACATTGTGGTTGATGATATCCGGTTGGGCTTCAATGACTAAATTCAGTGCATCTTCATCGCCCTGAAAATCAGGGATGAGCACTTCAATGGATGACCCCGGCAACTGCTCCCGAACCGCACGAATTGTAGCGGCAAAATGGTCAGCCCCGCCGTCATTCAGATCATCACGGGTAACGGAGGTAATTACCACGTGCTTGAGCCCCAGTCGTCTGGCAGCTTCAGCGACACGGGAAGGTTCAGAAGGATCGAGGGGCAGAATATCACCGCTCTCGATATTGCAAAAAGCACAGTTACGGGTACAGGTGTCACCCATAATCAGAAAAGTAGCCGTGTGCTCAGAGAAACATTCAAACATATTAGGACACTTGGCACTTTGGCAGACGGTGTTCAAACTAAGGTCTTTAACCAGTTCCCGTGTGGCACTGTAAGTCTTGTTGCAGGGAATCTTGACCCGAAGCCACGGCGGGATGCGCAAATACGGTTTGGAAGGATCTTTAGAACACATAGCATGCCTCCTGAAATTTATAGAGCGGCCTACAAAATAGCAGGCCGCTCTTAGGTATAAGCTCCGTCAAAGGAGTGGAATATCCCGGGTATGGGGTCCGGGACAGGTGGCTTACTTGATTTTTTCTGCGTAGCCTTCGTGATTAAGCAGCTGGCTCTTGTCTGCATCAGCATCAAGGGTAATACGCAGCATCCAGCCGTCCTTGTAAGGAGAAGTATTCACATCTTCAGGAGCGTCTTCAAGACCTTCGTTGATTTCCTCAACAGTGCCGGAAATAGGCATGTACAGACTGCTTACAGCCTTAATGGATTCAACGGTACCGAACTCTGCACCTGCATCGAAGTGGTCGCCGACAGAAGGCAGATCAACAAAAGCGACTTCGCCGAGCTGGTCCTGGGCAAAATCAGTAATGCCTACGACTGCGGTGTTATCATCGTTGATAAGAACCCAAGTGTGTTCGGGATGGTAAAGAACGTCTGCGGGAAAAGTAAGTTCACTCATGATTATCTCCAAAAAGTTTATTGTTCTGAAAAATTAATACCGGAATTAGCAGCCGCGAAGCCACGCTTCACAACACTCATAAAGACCTTCAGCGAGGGTCGGATGAGCATGGATGGTATGGGCAACATCAGCAGCAGTAAGACCTTTTTTAATGGCCAAAGCAGCTTCAGCAATGAGGTCGGTAGCATGAGCTCCGGCAATATGGGCACCAAGAATCTTACCGCTCTCTTTCTCACAGATGATCTTGAACATACCTGCAAGTTCACCCATAGCCTGAGCTTTGCCCAGCTCACGGAACTGGAATACCTGCGAGCGGACATCAATGCCTTTGGCGATTGCTTCTTCTTCGGAAAGGCCCACTGTGCCGATCTCCGGGGAAGTGAAAATTCCGGAAGGAATCACGGAGTAATCAAGAGCACGCTCTTTACCAAGACAGTTATCCACTGCGCAAAGGCCTTCGTGTGATGCAACATGAGCCAGCATAATGCGGGAAGGTCCGAGAATATCGCCGATAGCGTAGATACCTTCCACAGAAGTACGCATATTATGGTCAGCTTTAATCCAGCCGCGCTGATCGGTCTCAACTCCGGCATCAGCAAGCTTAAGACCTTCAGTATTGGGAGTACGCCCTACAGCAACCAGAACCACGTCGGCTTCAATGGTGGTATCATCACCTTTTGCCCCTTCTACAAATGGAGAAGGTCCAAGCACACACTGAACTTTGCCATCAACTACTTCAGCACTCTTCACAGTCTTAGCGAGCTGCACTTTAATGCGGTGCTTCTTAGCTTCGCGCTGGATAAGCTTACTCATGTCCTTATCAACAGAAGGCACGGGAAGAAGACGGTCCATACCTTCAACGATAGTCACTTCGGAGCCGAAAGCACGGTAAATGAAGGCCAGTTCACAACCGATTACTCCACCACCGACAATAACCATCTTCGCGGGAACATGGTCCAGATTGAGAGCGTCATCGCTATTGATGATATGCTTGTGATCCACAGGCAATGAAGGCAGATCGAGAATGCTTGATCCGGTAGCGATAATCACCTTGTCACTCTTGATTTCTTCTGAACCTTCTTCAGTGTGGACAAGTACGGTACGGTCTGCTGACAGCTCTGCTGAGCCGCGCACAACACGGATATTAAGGGAAGAACAAGTCTTCTCAAGTCCGCCGCAAAGAACTTTGCGAACCCTTTCTTTACGGGCCACAACAGCTTCCATGTCAGCCTTGAAATTAACACCCTCTGCACCACTCTCGGCAGAAATACCGAACGCGGAGAGATTGCCTGCGGTCTCAAGGGCTTCAGCTGAAGACTTGATGGTCTTGGTGGGAATACAACCTGTGTTCAAGCAGGTTCCGCCGATATCAGCTTTTTCAACCAGAGTAACTTCAGCTCCCCGGCGTGCAGCTTCAAAAGCAGCAATATGGCCGCCCGGACCTGATCCG
This sequence comes from Maridesulfovibrio salexigens DSM 2638, assembly GCF_000023445.1. Taxonomy (GTDB): domain Bacteria; phylum Desulfobacterota; class Desulfovibrionia; order Desulfovibrionales; family Desulfovibrionaceae; genus Maridesulfovibrio; species Maridesulfovibrio salexigens. The sequence goes on from NC_012881.1 coordinate 3,359,453, forward strand.
ATTATGGTGATGGATGGCATGTTTAGCTCCTGATTTGAAAAGTCTTACAGTTCTTCGAGGTGGAGATTGTAGGTCATGGGGAATGCTTCATGAAGGGAAGCAGTGACCAGACAGCCCTTGCGCATAATTTTTTCAACACGATCGAAAATAAAACCGTAATCCTCATCCATGTGTACGGTAACATCGAGAGTGATACCGGTTACACGGGCACGTTTTTTCTCATCCATACCGGTCTCGAGAGTCGCGGTTCCGGTAATGCGCTCGTATTCTGCACCACGAGTCTGTAAAGCCTTTCCAAGTGCGCCGCAGAAGCAATAAAGGGCGGAAGAAGCAAGCAGCTGTTTGGCAGTACCGCCACGCTGATCTTCAGGAATGCCATTGTGATCGATAACGATTTCGCCAAGAACTTTTGAATTTGTATCTATAACCTGCTTATCGCCTGTGCGATCATATGAAACAGTGAGTTGAGCCATTTTATATTCTCCTTTGTGATTTTTCAGACAAACTTATGTGTCGCCCCAAAGCTCTATTCGTGCCAATACAAACAACTCACATATTTTCAATGACTTACAAAAGAAAACACACCATTTAAGACAGAAAAGACGGTTGTCCCCACAAATTTAACGACACAGATGTCGCATTGATTCTCTAAACATTCCTCGCATTGCCTTAATATCAACAACATCTTAAAAACGACAATACTGTCGTGCACTAACGTATAACTTCAGTACTTTTCCCTATATCCCTGTAAAACCGGAATCTATACTGAGAAAGTATATTTTCCAGCCACAACGACAGATTTGTCGCTGAAAATCTTTTATTGGAATTCTACAAATAAAAAAGGCCGCGTAAGCGGCCTGATAAAACTGAAAAAGAGGTAAATAGATCTTAAAAATCGAGTTTAATTGCCTTTGAAGCTGCAGGCTTTTTGGCAGGAGCCTTTTTCTTGGCGGCTTTGTCTTTTTTTTCACCAGAAGCACCGCCATCGAGGTTAAAGGAAACACTTTCCTTTTTGCCTTTAGCTCCACCTGCTGAAGATTTTGCCTTCATATCACTAGCTGTAGCTCCCGGAGTATAGCCGCGACCGAAAATCTTGGGCCCTAATTTATCCGAAATTTTCTTAGCCTCACGGTTAAGGGGGTTCACTTTAAGTGCAGCAGCAGCGGCATCGTAAGCCTCTGTATACATGCGCTTCCCAAGAAAAAGTTTAGCCTGCCGGATATAAATACTCTCATTAGCCCCGAAACGGCGCACAATATCTTTAATTACTTCAAGAGCCTTATCCTGCTCAGTCATCATTTCATAAGCTAAAAGAAGCGAAATATATGGCCTGCTGTCTGAAGGAGTCTTCTCAATCGCCCGCTCAAGATATTCTACACCGTCAGCAGGAAAACCGGATTTAACAAGCCTGCTGCCAACATCCTGCAAGAGCCCTCTTTCTTCAGGAAAAGCCTCGGTAATTTTCCGGAAATATTTTTTAGCTTCTTTGACGTTCTTTTCCATTAAGAACTTTTGTCCAGCCAGCACAAATTTATCAATCTGATTTTTCTGTTTGCGGACTTTTTCTACCGCAGCCTTTTCAAGAGCGTTTTTGATGGTGTCATGGATTTTCATCAACATGGCAGCCAGCTTTTTCTCCTGCCCTTTTATGTATTTCAAACCGCGGGGGAGCACGCGTTTGAGTTCATCCATAGCCAGAAGCTGCCGGAAAACTTCATCAATTAAAATACCAATTTCAAATTTCTCACGCCCGAAAACCTGACTGGATGCAAGCTCATCGAGAGACAGGCTTAGTGCATGCAAACAACGCATGTAATCCTTACGCTGTCCGTAAGACTTTGCTCGGGCAATATTCTCTTTAATGCTCTTTGGCGAACTCATTCAGTAAAACTCCCTCTCAAACCATCATCTGTAAAAGAACTACAGATAAGACAAACAGAAAAAAGTAATTTCTTAATTTTAATATATAATTGTTGACTCTATACCATTTATTGTCAAGTTCAGAACTATTTTTGAATTTGCCAGTAAATTATATGTTTGGAAGCCTGCATTGACGAGGTTAAGCCCACGCGGTAGTTATACGCCGTAACATGTAAACGATTCCGCTATCCCAGCGTAACCCAACTTCAACAATCCAAACCAACTGAACTTAAATGAACATTTATCTATTCATTATCATATTTTCTCTCGCCGGGGCATGCCTGCTGGGTATTTTTTCCCGCCAGCTGAACCGCAAGGCTCTTTCCCCCGAACTTCCCGCTGAATTCAGTGCCACTTTTGATGCGGACGACTACCGTAAGTCGCAGGATTACACTAAGGCAGGGATTGGATTTGAAAACATCTCAAGTTCAGTCAGTACACTTATCACCATTCTGTTTATAGTTCTGGGCGGATTCAACGCCGTAGACCTTTGGGCCAATGGTTTCGGTTATGGGGAAATCCTCACCGGGCTGATTTTTTATGCCGGATTGGCAGTACTCAGCGACATAGTATCCTTACCATTTTCCCTCTACAGCACTTTTGTCATTGAAGAAAAGTTCGGGTTCAACAAAACGACCCTCAAAACTTATTTCATGGATAAACTTAAAGGCTATTTGCTCGGAGGTATCATCGGCGGCGCAATTCTCGGCGGTGTTCTCCTTTTCTTCAATGCTGCCGGCTCGCTGGCCTGGCTCTGGTGCTGGATATTTACCGTGCTGATAACTCTTGGTGTGCAGTACATTGCCCCTACATGGATTCTGCCTCTGTTCAACAAGTTCACTCCCCTTGAGGATGGTGAACTGAAAGAAAAAATTGAACTATTCGCAGCTGACAACGGATTTGAACTTTCCGGCATTTTCATGATTGACGGTTCCAAGCGTTCCACCAAAGCCAATGCTTTTTTTACCGGCTTCGGAAAGAAGAAACGCATCGCTCTTTTCGACACCCTGATCAACAACCTTTCCACCGATGAAATCGTAGCGGTGCTGGCCCACGAAATAGGACACAGTAAGCTCGGTCATATCCGCAAAATGATGACCATGAGCATCATCAATACCGGAGTAATCTTCCTGCTCATGTCCTTTTTTCTCGGTAACAAGGAACTCTTCGCAGCATTCGGTATGCAGAACATTTCCGTACATGCCGGTCTGATCTTCTTTGCCCTGCTCTACACCCCTGTATCAATCGTGCTTTCCATCTTTAGCAATATTCGCTCCCGTAAGCACGAATTCGAAGCGGACGCTTTTGCAGCGGAAACCACCCGTACCCCGGAAGCACTGGTCGAAGCACTCAAGAAGCTATCGGTAAGCAACCTCGCCAACCTCACTCCGCATCCCTTTTATGTCTGGCTGGAATACAGCCATCCTCCTGTGTTAAAGAGGATTGAGGCGCTTCGCGCATTTAATATTAACTAGCATTTTGCCTTCGGCGACCCTGCCGGGGGCCTTAAACCCTTTGAAAAGGGTTTAAGAATCCCAAACTTTTTTAATAAGGCTTCGCCTCTTTGTAAGGGACATCGGATATGTTGTTGCAGAATGAAAGAAAACTTGTTGTTGAATATGGGAAGAAACTGCTTGAATCCGGTCTGACAACCGGGACCGGCGGCAACCTGAGTGTTTTTAACCGCGAACAGGGCTTGGTAGCTATCAGCCCTAGCGGATTAGATTACCGTCTTTCCACTCCAGAAGATATTGTGATTATCGATCTGGACGGCAATATAAAGGATTCCGAACGCAAGCCATCCAGTGAATACGGTTTCCATACCATCCTGTACAAAAATCGACCGGACGTTAACGCAGTGGTTCACACTCATTCCGTCTATGCCACTACTGTAGCCTGCCTGAACGTGGAACTTCCGGCTGTACATTATCTGGTTGGTTTTGCGGGCAAGAAAGTGCCTCTCGCCCCGTATGCAACTTTCGGCACTCCGGAACTGGCCGACAACGTGATCAAAACCATCGGCAATTACAATGCTGTGCTGCTCGCAAACCACGGCCTGATCACAGTTGGCCGAGCTATCGGCAACGCTTTTGATGCTGCGGAGGAACTGGAACTTGTTGCCAGAATCTACATACAGGCCCTTTCAGTTGGTAAACCTGTTATTGTTCCTGACGATGAGATGGACAAGGTTATCGATAAATTTTCGACCTACGGACAGGCCGGAGGCAAGGATTAATCATGGAAGCAGGACAGCTTAGCACAATCTTCGAAATAGCCTTTCCCCTTTTCCTGATCATGGACCCACTGGGAAATCTTCCGGTATGCCTATCCATGCTCCGGGAGTACTCTCCTTCACGGCAGCGTAAAATCCTGCTCAGGGAACTTTTCTTTGCTCTGGGGATCATTATCCTGTTTATGTACTTGGGCGCAGGACTGATGAAGATGCTCAACATTCACCAGTCCACATTGCGAATAGCGGGCGGGGTAATCCTGTTTATCATTTCCATGAAAATGATCTTCCCGAAACCGGAGAGCTCAGCAGATGACTCGGAAAAAGATCCGTTCATTGTGCCGATTGCAGTTCCGCTTTTCGCCGGACCATCGCTGCTGGCAGCGGTCATGGTTTACGGATCAAAAGGAGATGCCGGAATCAATGTTCTTTCCGGTGTGCTGATCGCATGGGCTATGAGCTTCATCATTATGATGACAGGGCCGACTATGGCCCGGATACTGGGCAAAAGAGGTCTCAGGGCATGTGAAAGGCTTATGGGTTTGATTCTTATTCTTTTATCCGTACAGATGCTTGAAGACGGCATTGCCTACTACATAACCAATATTCTTCCGCGCTAGGGGTGGCTGTGGCTATATCTGCCCCAGCTCTCGAAGACGCGCCAGAGCTTTTTCCAGCTCTTCTGTTCTTACCGGCTTTGCAATGTAATCATTCACGCCCAAGTCGGACATTTTCTTGAAATCACTCTCCCTCCCATAAGCACTCATGACAATTATAGGGAGTTCTCGAACTTGAGGGCTCCCTGTTCTAATAGAAGAAATCGCATCGAATCCATTCATTTCCGGCATTTGCAAATCCATAAGTACAAGATCAAACTCTTCACTATTAATATGGTTTAAGACCTCTACCCCTGTACTTGCAGTGCGAACAGAATGTCCCCATCCTTCAAGCTTTTTACGCATGAAAACCTGACTGCTGATATCATCTTCAGCAAGGATAATTCTAAGGCTCTGAACCGGCGAGAATTCCTGATCATCAGTATCTTTTCCAGCAGGCACTTTTATCCTGAAGCCCAGCTCGGCAGTACTTCCGTCTTCAAAGTACAATTCTCCACCGATAACTTTTGCATTCTGCTCAAGACAGCCGGAAAAAGAACCTCCACTTAAAACTGGAACACATCCTTCACCGGAAACATAAAAAGAAATCAACGAATTACCGTCTGCAGGAGAAGCAAGCTTTACTCCGGCAGTAATATCTGAATCAGGAAAAATCTCCAAACCGCTGTTTATTAGACAGAACAACGTCTGGCTAAGGACCTTACGATTACAAACAATGGCATCAGGCAAGCCCAAGCCGATAGACAAATTGATTTTTCTGTTCTGGATGGATGCTGCCGGCAAAAAAAGTTCCGCGGACTTTTCAAGACAAACCGCAGGATCCAATGATTCAAATTCTTGCGGGTCGTAATTTCCGGCTAAATCACTCAAGGAATTATTAACAACATCCTTAAACCTTTCCGCTGAAACAACGCATTTATGCACATATTCCTTAGCTTCCGGAGAAAGATTCATGTGATCAAGGACATGCAGACTACCTATAATTCCGGCCAGCGGAGTCCTCATCTCATGACAAATGGCCTGCATGAAGACCTCGTCCCCTCCACTCTTGGCAGGCCTGATATCCATTTTTTTGTTATCAATTCTTCGTGCGCACCCAACTATGGCCTCCGCCTCGCCCTTGTCGTTGCGAATAAGAAAATGGCGAACATCAAGGCGCAATCTCTCACCACGTGAATTAATAGCCGGAATCTGCATGGCAAAATCGCTTCCACCGGCTGCAATATCATGAATTCTTTCTAAGAATTGATCTGCAATCTGCGGAGCCAGATAATCATATATGTTTGTCCCGATACACATTTCCGGGGCAATCCCGGCAAAATCAGCAAATTTATGACTGACCCTTAAAAAATTACCTTCTAGATCATGAATAAACATGGTTCCAGGAGCACTATCCAAAGCAGCCCCCAGATAACGCTGCCACATTTCCGATTCAGCATGTGCTCTCTCTTGTTCTGAGATATCTCTAATTATACCGGCAAATCCACTGACATTACCATCAGCACAATAGGTAGGCTGCAAAACATGGCTTAAACGTACTGTACGACCGTCCGCAGCTGGCAGGTCCTCCTCAAATCGATAGACCCCACCTCCAGATGATATTTCCTTAAAAATATTATCCAGACCTTCCTTAGAATGAAAATGACTCAGCAACCTTGAATGCGCATCATTATCAACTTTTCCGAAAATCTTCCGCTCAAGATCACTGCAGGCATCATCACTGAATATCAGCTCACCCTGCGCATCTGTAGTGTAAAAACAAGCACCGCTATTTCTCAATATTGAGGCTGTTTGCTGAATCTGTCTTAAATCTTGATCAACGTAAAAAGCCTGAAGCTTCCATGCTGCCATAGCCATAAGTGTCAACCAGCCAATGAAGAGGCTTAGCTTAACCTCCCAATATGGACCGGGTAAAAAAAGAGCAGCACTAAAAAGTAAAACCGCTACGCTGGCATATAATAAAACAAACCTTATATTCTTGGACATAACCATTCCTGATCTGCCTCATTGTTTTAAAAAAAGACCTAAAAGGCAGGTCGCAGTTAAGATAGGAAGCATAGGCTTACTAATATTTTCGAAACATCACAACTAATGTCTCAATAATACACCTTCAGATCATTTCAGAAGATAAACTTCTGCACAATTATTTGAATATACCAAGGCTCAGTCATATTTCGCATCATTATTGAGAAAACAAAAACAAAGCCCGCTTCCAGTAACGGAAACGGGCTTCAATATAAGTACTAATTCACGGGCAGATCAAAACCACCGCACACCAAAATCACAAGCTCAAAGTCATCCCTTGATCAGCGTTTACTTCCGGTGCTACTTCAGTCGAGGTGGAATCCTGATGAACACTCTTGAGCATAGCCAGTTCTTCGACAGACAATATTTTATTAATATCCAGAATGATGACAAATTCATCATCCTGCTTGCCCATACCCCGAATGAATTCCGTCTTGATTGTAGTGCCCATTCTGGGCGGCTCTTCAATCATATTTTCAGTAAGCTCAATTACTTCCCGAACAGAATCAGCCAGCGCTCCCATCACAGTACTTTCACCGTCAAAGGATACCTCTACAATAATAATACATGTGTTTATGGTATCTTCTGTTCGGCTCATTCCGAATTTAAGACGCATATCAACAACAGGGACAGCGTGTCCCCTAAGATTGATCACTCCCCGCATAAATTTGGGGGTTCTCGGAATTCTGGTTATGGGTGTAAGTTCCAGCACTTCCCTTACACTGGCTATATCCAACGCATAAATATCCTTGTTCAAGGTAAACGTCAGATACTGATTGGTCGTACTATTTATCTCAGCGTTCATTTTTCCACCTGCCTCAATTTGATCATCCCTATACAAAAAAACAACCTAATTGCTCCAACTATATATCAAGCGAGCAAAAACAACCAGTGATTATCAGAATTTTTCGAAGTCATTGTCTGAAAATTCACTTCCCATGTCCAGAGAAACACCACTGATTTTTTCTGTTTCCGGCTGGTGCTGAGTTTGCGGGGCAGGAACCTCCCTGACTCTGGCCTCTGGAGCAGGTCTTTTAGGAGCGGGATTAGAGTGAACTACAGTCCGTGCAGGAGGTAAAGCCTGAGCTCTGGTTCTAGGCTGATTTCTTACCCTGAAGAAGCTCATAACCTGCTGCAACTGTTCAGCCTGACTGGAAAGTTCTTCCGATGTGGAAGCCATTTCCTCGGATGCTGATGCATTCTGCTGGGTAACTTGATCAAGTTGCTGCACTGCCTTGTTGATCTGCTCCGCACCGGAAAGCTGTTCGCTGCTTCCTGCTGCAATCTCCTGTACAAGCTCGGCTGTTTTCTTAATATCAGGGACAAGCTGGGTCAGCATTTCGCCTGCCTTTTCAGCCACACTTACAGTACTTGAAGAAAGTTCACCGATCTCTCCGGCAGCAGCTCCACTACGCTCAGCAAGCTTACGAACCTCTGCAGCAACAACGGCAAAACCTTTACCGTGTTCTCCGGCACGGGCGGCCTCAATTGCAGCATTCAAAGCAAGAAGGTTGGTCTGACGGGCAATTTCCTCAATAATGGAAATTTTCTCGGCAATATTTTTCATGGCATCAACAGCCTTGGTAACGGCCTCTCCGCCCTCTTCAGCCTGCTGAGAAGATTGTAGGGCTATCTGCTCAGTTTCATGTGCGTTTTCTGCATTCTGTCTGATATTAGCAGTCATTTCTTCCATAGAAGCAGAAACTTCTTCGACACTGGCCGCCTGTTCGGTGGAAGCCTGAGATAAATTCTCAGCAGTAGCAGAAAGTTCTTCGCTGCCGGAAGCAACATTTTCAGAAGAAATGCCGACTTCACCTACAACAGCTGACAACTTAACGACCATATCATTCAAGGCAGCGGCTAGAATACCGATCTCGTCACGCTGATTGATGTCCAAAGTTCGGGTAAAATCGCCTTGAGCCATATGTTCCGCAAAAGAAACACCTTCACGGATAGGACGGGTAATTATGCGGGTAACAGTGATCGAAATGAGCATTCCAACCACCAAAGCAAGGGCAAGGCCTCCCAAAATCATGGAAAAGGAAGAAGTAATAACATTCTGAGCTGACACCTGCTGCTCATCCATCAACACCTGACTAAGGCTCAGAGCGTCTACGCCAACCTCAGCCATTGCCTTCAACTCAGTCCCTTGAAGGTCAACTTTTTTAACTATGGAATTGAATCCGTCCAGATACTCCCGAGCAGCTCTTTCGAGTCCATTTACATCCAGATCAGAATTAGAAGCAACCCAACTGTTACCGCGAAACTCATCGCTCAAATTAATAACTGAAGTCAGCAAAGAGCGGGTCTGGTCTACATATTCATCTTTGCCTGTACGAAGATAGTTTGAAAATATAAATCGGCTGGTTATAAACTGCTTCTCTAATTTTGAAATTGTTGAATAGGCATCAAATAAACTCGCCATATCCAGACCGACTGAGGAGCCGCTCATCCCCTGCTTCATGGCTGTACTTGCGCGCTCTTCAATTTTAGACACAACTTTGTCTAAATTTGTAACGGCTACACCACAATTGCTTATAGCCTCGCTCTTTTCATGCTCATATTGAGCGTAACGGTCGAATATTTCGCCATACTTTACAGCCTTACCGGCAACGTCAGTAATATCTTTAAGTCCTTTACCCGTAAAACTATCCGTATTAGCTGAGATATTCTTTCCTATTTCTCCAATAGAACTGTGAAATTTGTCTTCATATTCAGCGGTTCCACGTAATGTATAATAAAGAACCATCAATCTGGAATTATACATATCAGCAACGGCTTTACTGACAACATCAGTACGCTTTGTTTCATCTGCAACTTTAGATAATCCATACCAGCCAACAACACCTACAACTGCTGTCAGCAGCAGAACAACAACGAATCCCCCGCCAATTTTCCACCCGAGCTTCAAATTTTTAAACATCTGATGTCTCCTATTTGCCAGACTCAACTATATCCCTACTACGATTTAAGGAATAACAGGTCCGCCAGTATTCCTTTAAAGATCGTATGACCCTCAGTACATTCTGTTTACAGCACAAAATTGGCATTTAAGTTACAATTTGCATTATATTCACGAAACAGCATTTACCACAACTACTAGGTAGTCAGGTGTTTTCGAACCGCAGTAAGAACGGCATCAAGCTCTAAAAATACTTTCGGCATTAAATGCTTTGCTTTATCTAAGTCACCTTTTCGTGAACACATTTCAATTTTTTCAGCTAGCAATGCAATGGCATTAGCTCTGATCGTGGCAGAAATCCCCTTCAATGCATGTGAATATTTCACAGCAAGGACCTGATCACCATTTTTTACAGCTTCAGCTAAGGATTCGGTCCGTGCAGGAGCATCCACCATATATACTTTTAATATTTCAGTCGCGAGTTCGCGGTCACCACCAAGATGGTTGTAAAAAGCCTGCTCATTAAAAACTACCTCAGACATGGATGCCCTCCGCTAATGTAATGATTCCAGCCTAGCTTCTAGCATATTCAAGACCAATTAACCAACTTATTAAATTGAGGAATTTCCAACTCAATTTTACGTTCAAAAAAACGGGTCTGCCCGGCCCTAGCAGCGAGATCATGTGCCGTTTCCAATTCTTTGAGGCCTTCCTGAAACCTAAAGACCTTTAAATTGGTGACAGCCACCTCAGCACTGATTCTCCAGTCGTCAGGATAATGAAGCGAAAGATGTGAGAGAAACCCAAGTCTGCCGGGTTCACCACCTTTTACGCCATTGAAAATGGAATTAAGCTTCCTGTAGATCTCTTTGTCAGATGAATCCCTGTAAAGAGCGGCAAAATAACAATCGGAAGCACACGATGGAATGTCTTTATCTTCTTTGAACGCAACCCCGGATCGTATCCTCAAGCCTTTTTTAGCCGAGACATCTCCCCAGAGTTTCAAAAGGTGCACCTCTGTTTCCGGCTTAACCATTTCTTCAGGTCGAGAGCAGGAATTGAATGAATACCAAAAATGCTTCGCAACTTCCCACATTCCGAGCCTTAAGGCTCCGAGCGATGCACTCATATTGAAATAACAATCGTCAGAACTAAGGCTTTTATCCAAATAAGGACGGACAATTCCCATGAAGAGGTCACTCTGTCCTAATCCGGCAAAAATCCTTAGCAATGCAACATCGCGAATTTCACTTCGTCCCAGTCCAAGAAGTCTCTTTAACAAATCATCCCAATCAACGCTGTAACTACCAGACTCACCGAGCAAAAATTCACTTATACATAATAGAAGTTCAGCGCGTTCCGCAGATAAACTCCTAGCAGCTGTATTTTCCGCAATATTACAAATAGCCGTAGCTCGCGAATCAGGTCGATGATCCTTTAAAACTCGGGCATAGGCTGCCATGCCATACGAACCGCTAACAACGGTATCTTTATTTAAACGATCAAGAATCTCCTTTAACTCGAGGACATCATTGTAGACTTCAATTTCTTTTCCAATCTCAAACAATTCATTGAGCCCACCGCCAACGTCAGGAGTTACAACAGCGCAGCCGCATGAAGCGGCTTCAAACAATCTAAAATTAACTTCACCGAAAAGAGCTTCATTGGGAGCAATTCTGGTATTCCTGTATAGCTCCATCATCTGCTGATAATTAAGATTGTCTTGAAAATTCAGTTTGTAGTTAGACTTTAAAAACTCAACAAACCAAAGACGGGACCGCCTATGCGATGAGACTCGACCGACAAAACTTAAATCATGATCCCGCCTGCTATGAGGGATTACTCTTCCTCCAGCAGTCCCAACTTCTGAGATATTCCCCATCCAAGGTAACCATTCAACTTTTGCCTCACATGCTTGGCGAAGCTCGGGGATATATTTTTTCTGCGTGGTCAATAGACAGTCAAAAAGTTCAGCATAAAATTTGTGCCAGTACAGATTCATATGCGTATCCACTGACCAAAAAATTTTGACACAATTCAACTTATTCAAACCATTCAAGAAACACCGCCTGCCCAATGATTCCTGTTGCAGAACCAGGTCCGGCTCGAATTGTAACTGGTCAAGCAGAACTGGAAGATCAAGATGGCCCTCCTGCCCATGAACATGCTCAACCTCGTACCCCATTTCAGCAAAGGCTTTTACAAGTGGAGGAGTGCAATTAATCAAAAAAAGTTTATGCATGTGGAAGATATACGCTAAGCATGTGCATCTTGAAAAGGTAAATCAGGCTAGAGTCTTTCTGACGCAGCACTTAACAACAGTAAATAGGATATATAGATATTGAATTTCAAAATCAATACAGTAGTAGTTATCTATCTACAAGATATAATTTTGATCTCATTAAAATTACTTTCATACGTAAAAGGCCACAGCTTCCTTCTGGATGCTGCGGCCTTTTACAGACAACTAAGTACAGGCGATACTCCCTGCACCTTTCATTTTGGCTGCCTGCAGCAATCTCTCAGCGCCGGATATCATTTCTTCTAATGATTCAGAGCTACTGGTGTTAACACCAATTGAAGCTGTCACCTTTATTTTATACTCGCCAATATCGAAAGTTTCTTTGGCAATATTAGCTGACAATTCTTTGAAAACAGACTCGACATAATCAAGTTTCATATCTGCACACAAAATACAGAAAGAATCCCCACCATAGCGGCTGACCACGTCACCCTTTCTGAAGCGGTTACGAAGAATTTCAGCTACAAACCTGATTACTTCGTCACCAACCAACTGACCATATGTTTCATTGCAAGCCTTGATATTATCGATATCAATCATTACCGCAACTAACGAGGCGTCAGAACGTTTCTGCTGGGCGAATAATTTTTCACCATATTTAAAAAGCGCGCCACGGCTAAACACATCTGTCAAAACATCATTGTCCGAAATGCGTTTAATAGTCTTCACATACTCAGCACTATCAAGAGTGTTATTTACCCGGCAATAAAATTCTTCAGGTTCAAAAGGCTGCCTGATGTAATCATTTGCCCCGCTCTTTAAAAATTCAGCCGATAATCCGGATCCTCCCTCACGGGAAAAACCTATTATCGGCAGATCAGCCTTAGAATGTGTTTTGCGTATCTCTTTGATGGTAGCTGGTCCATCCATCACAGATATTTGATCACCCGTTATTACGAGATGGACTTTTTCATTGTTAATAAGTTCCAAAGCCTCATTTCCGTTTGAAGCTTCAATAATCTGAAAATTATTAACCAGCAGGAAATCACGAAATAGGGCTCGAGTTTCATCTGATTCATCTACGATGACCGCTTTTCTTGAAATATTCTTTTTGAGTCTATCTACAAGACCGACAACATGCTGAATGTCATCAAAATTTACTTTCTGAACATAATCGACAATTCGCTTTGACCACATTGTGGAGCGTAACTCCTCACTAATCTCCCCAGTAAAAACAATCGATGGGATATTATATGAAACGACTAAATCGATGATTTCACCATTGGGAGCATCAGGTAGGACTATATCAAGAAGAGCCACAAAAAATTCATCACTATTATGCTCAAGGTATTCCTTCGCGCTTGCATAGTCACCGAAGAGCATTATCTCAACGTTCAATTTTGCAAGTATGCTTCTTTTCAAAATACCTGCAAAAGTAATACTGTCTTCGACAATTAAAACTTTACTAGGACGGGTTACACCGGGTGAATTACTCTCTTGGGACATATACGCCTCAATTTGTTTTTTTGAAGACCAACTGTGCTGTGATGCGCGCCAACGACTTTATGGAAGAAGCCCCTAACAATAACACAAAATGGTAATTCCATTCTAGAATATTTATTAATACCCTGAATCAGAACAGTCAATTAACGGTAATAACAAGTTGAAAGTAAATGAAAGACGACAACGACACTAACACTGCGCAAATAAAAGACCAGACATATTATATTACTCACAGTTATACACATTAGCTTAAATTATATTCAGCGGACAGTCCGGCATTAAAAATTTACCGCGCAGGCATATATCCAAAATTACTTAACCTCTCAATTGCGTAGCCGTATAAAGTTTGTTTCTTCAAATTCCAAACACACAACCACGCATCTTAAAGAGTCCAAGTCACCCTCCGACCTTCCACTCCCCGTACCCTCCAAAACTAATCTCGCTTCAAACAAGTAAAGCCCCCTTGAATTAACAAGGGGGCTTTGAAATAAAAAAGCTTGCGGCGACCTACTTTCCCACTAGCTACCTAGCAGTATCATCGGCGATGGAGAGCTTAACTTCCGAGTTCGGAATGGGGTCGGGTGTGACCTCTCCTCAATGGCCGCAAGCAAATTTGCTTGCTCGTTTGAGCAAAATATATTGTTTAATAGAGAAGAATTAGAGTTCCATTAGCTTCAACCGTTTAGGGTTAAAGTTAAGGGAAGAGAAGAAAAATAAGTCGCACGATTTATTAGTACTGGTCAGCTGAATGCATCACTGCACTTACACCTCCAGCCTATCAACCAGGTGGTCTACCTGGAATCTTTAGATGCTAAAGCATAGGGATAACTAATCTTGAGGCAGGCTTCCCGCTTAGATGCTTTCAGCGGTTATCCCTTCCGAACTTAGCTACCCTGCAATGCCGCTGGCGCGACAACAGGAACACCATAGGTTCGTCCACCCCGGTCCTCTCGTACTAGGGACAGACCCTCTTCAATTATCCTACGCCCACGGTAGATAGGGACCAAACTGTCTCACGACGTTTTAAACCCAGCTCGCGTACCACTTTAATCGGCGAACAGCCGAACCCTTGGGACCTGCTTCAGCCCCAGGATGTGATGAGCCGACATCGAGGTGCCAAACCGCGCCGTCGATGTGAACTCTTGGGCGCGATCAGCCTGTTATCCCCGGCGTACCTTTTATCCTATGAGCGATGGCCCTTCCATGCGGAACCACCGGATCACTAAGACCAACTTTCGTTCCTGCTCGACATGTCTGTCTTACAGTCAAGCTCCCTTATGCCTTTGCACTCGACGGCTGGTTTCCAATCAGCCTGAGGGAACCTTTGCAAGCCTCCGTTACTTTTTGGGAGGCGACCGCCCCAGTCAAACTACCCACCAGACACTGTCTCCAAGCCGGATAACGGCGTTGGATTAGAATTCAAGACTATCAAGGGTGGTATTTCAAGGTTGGCTCCACCGACACTGGCGTGCCGACTTCAAAGCCTCCCACCTATCCTACACATGATAGCCCTAAACCCAATGTCAAGCTATAGTAAAGGTGCACAGGGTCTTTCCGTCTTACCGCGGGTAACCGGCATTTTCACCGGTAATTCAATTTCACTGAGTCTCTGGTTGAGACAGTGGGGAGATCGTTACGCCATTCGTGCAGGTCGGAACTTACCCGACAAGGAATTTCGCTACCTTAGGACCGTTATAGTTACGGCCGCCGTTTACTGGGGCTTCAATTCGGAGCTTCGACCGAAGTCTAACACCTCCTTTTAACCTTCCAGCACCGGGCAGGCGTCAGTCCCTATACATCGTCTTACGACTTAGCAGAGACCTATGTTTTTAGTAAACAGTCGCCCCCCCCGATTCTCTGCGGCTCCAAACAGCTCATTAAGTGAATCAAGTCACCGTCTGGAGCATCCCTTCTCGCTAACTTACGGGATCATTTTGCCGAGTTCCTTAACCAGAGTTCTCTCAAGCGCCTTGGTCTACTCGACCCGACTACCTGTGTTGGTTTGCGGTACGGTCAACAAATGCTAAACTTAGAAGATTTTCTAGGCAGTCTGGAATTACTCACTTCAAACGTAAAGTTACGGCATCGTGTCTCGGCCTTAAAAAGGAA